>JAGUWA010000408.1 GCA_020062605.1 Parvibaculum sp.
ACATACGACGCCATCATCCTCGGCGCGGGCGGCGCCGGTCTCTTCTGTGCGCTGACCGCGGGGAGGCGAGGGCGCCGCGTCCTCGTCATCGACCACGCCAAAAAGCCCGCCGAAAAAATCCGCATCTCCGGCGGCGGCCGCTGCAACTTCACCAACATCCACACCAGCGGGAAAAACTTCCTCTCGGACAATCCGCGCTTCTGCCTCTCCGCGCTGGCGGGCTTTCAGCCGTCGGACTTCATCGCGCTGGTTGAGCGCCACAACATCGCCTGGCACGAAAAGACGCTCGGGCAATTGTTCTGCGACGGCTCCTCGCAACAGATCATCGACATGCTGCTCGATGAATGCGCCCAATCCTCGAAAATGGGGGGCGGCGTCACCATTGCCCTCGAAACGGAAGTGAAATCCGTGTCGAAGGGCGAGGGCGGTTTCACGGTGGATACCTCCAGGGGCCGCTTCGAGGCCGCTTCCCTCGTCGTCGCGACGGGCGGCAAGTCGATCCCCAAGATGGGCGCGACCGGCTTCGGCTACGATCTCGCCCGCCAGTTCGGCCTTGCCGTCGTTCCGCCGCGTCCCGCCCTCGTGCCCTTCACCTTCGGGCCGGAACTGCGTGCCCAACTTGAAGGCCTCTCCGGCGTCTCGGTGGACGCGGAAGTCTCATGCGGCAAGACGCGCTTCGCCGAGGCGCTGCTTTTCACCCATCGCGGCCTCTCCGGCCCCGCCATCCTGCAAATCTCGTCTTACTGGAAAGAGGGAGACGAGATCGTGGTGAACCTCGCGCCCGGCCACGATGTCTTCGCCGAATTGCGGGAAGCGCGCTCCACCCAGCCGAAACAGGACGTGGTGACGGCACTGTCGCGCCTGCTGCCGAAAAGCCTCGCCGAGCGGTGGTGCGAAAGGGCGGGTGTCGAAGGCCGCCTCGCCGACCTCTCCGACAAGCGCCTCCGCGCCCTTGCCGGTAGCGTCAACCAATGGCGCGTCAAACCTCAGGGCACGGAAGGCTTCCGCACCGCCGAAGTCACCGCCGGCGGCGTCGACACGCGCGGCCTCTCCTCAAAGACAATGGAAGCCCGCGACCATCCTGGCCTCTACTTCATCGGCGAAGTCCTCGACGTCACCGGCCACCTCGGCGGCTTCAACTTCCAATGGGCCTGGGCGTCGGGCTACGCGGCAGCGTCAGCCCTCCGAAGCAGCAACGCCGCGTAGGAGGGGCAACGCTCTCTAATTTAAAGCGTCATTGCCGGGCTTGACCCGGCAATCCAGTAGCCGCCGCATGGCGGCGTCTCTCTTCGCAAGACTTGAGACTATCGTTCTACGTCCCTCGCTCTGGATGCCCGGCCTCCTTGAAAACAAAAGGAGGGTCCAGGCATGACAAGTTTTAGGGTAGACGCAAAGTCTTACTCCAAATCTCTGTGTCACCCCGGCGACCTGTCCCGGCGAAAGCCGGGGACACCGGGGTCCATGGGCCTCCCCACACCCACAGGTGTCATCCCGGCGAAGGCCGGGACCCACCCTGCCTTCGCCGAAGCGAAGCTCCGGCTTCGCGCAGGCAGGTCGCAGCACCTCTTGCCGCAGCGCCGGGCGCTACCCTCAGCCTCACCCCAACCCGTCATTGCGAGCGAAGCGAAGCAATCCAGGGGCCGCACACTCAAAAGCCAGCCGCTCTGGATTGCTTCGTCGGCCCTGCGGGCCTCCTCGCAATGACGTTGAAAGGAAAACATAGAACCCGAACTCCCTCTGCGATCTCTGCCTCTGCGTGCCAATTCCTTTTCCCACGCAGAGGCGCAGAGGCGCAGAGGCGCAGAGCGCATAGGGGCACCACGCCAACCACACCAACACGTGTCACCCCGGCGGCCGCCTCCCGACCTGTCCGCCGTAGCATCCAGCGAAGGCGGAAGCTCCGAAGGAGCGAAGGGGGAAGCCGGGCGTCATAAGCCTTTCGTCACGCACCGCCATCAGAAATAGGCGCGATTGGCCGGAACACCCCCGATTAAACTAGCCCCGCGTCTGAAAGTACTTTCTGCCACATGCGACCCGCAGAGTGTACAACGTCGACGAGACGATGCTTCTGCCCATCGAAAAAAAGATTCACATGGTGCCTTTCACGCCCTTCGATCCAAACTGCAAAATTGTCATACTCCCTAGCCACAGACCATTCTGCGTCTGACGGACTTTGGGTGATGACCAAGTGTCTAGACCTATTTGCGAGATCACGAACAATTCTCCAAGTGGGTTTCTGCTGCAATTTTACGTCGAGTGCCTCCTTATTCAGCGCCCCGTCTTTGATCAGCCACTCCCGAAGCGAGTGGCTCCACACGAAATATGCGAGAGCGAAGTCCATCGCTGTGTGGAAATCCGCTGCAGGCAGATCATCAAGCGCTGCCGCGACGCGACTTTTCCACCGTTCACAGCGTCTATAGTGGTTAGCCCAGCCGCCAACTCGATCCGCGCTAAGCATCGCTCCTTATCTCCCTTCGCCTAGTCGCGAAGATAGTGCAAAGTCGGCGGATTAAACGCAATTTCATGAGGTCACTTTGCGATCAATCGGACCATTTGTTGTGGTCTCGGCCAACGGCACCAATGGCCTGTAAGTCGAAATTCAAACTGAGACACACCCTCCGCGTCTCTATTCTCCATCTCGGCCCCGGCCGTTCAAATCTGGAAATGGCGGAAAGAAGTCAAGCGCTCCCCGGGAACCCCACGTTACGGTGTAAGGGCTTGGATTCCTTATTATTTCCCTTGACGACATTGCGCCGATTTCCTATCTATGACAAATTGATAGAAGACGGCCCTGTTCATTCGTCCTTGATGGAAAGCGTGAAAGCGCTACGAGTGGGCGGGGTCATTTCTTTTGTGGGGCGCGAATGAAAGCCAACTTTGCCATCCTTGTCGATGGTGGATTCATCCGGGTCAAGCTCAAGCAACGCAACAAGCATTTTCCAACCGTCGATGAAATCAAGGCCGAAATAGACCGGATCAAGGCGAACCCGGCCTTGGCCGACTATGCGCTTCTTAGGGTCTACTACTACGACGCACCTCCAGCCTCCGGCGTTCTGACCAATCCGGTGGACAGCTCGACCGTCGATCTGGCTGCAAATCCAAACTTTGCCGCCAATTTGGGACTGCAACAGAAGTTGGAGATGCAACCTGATTTTGCGCTCCGTTCTGGAGAGACGTCTGTACACGGATGGGCTCTTGGAGATGCGGCACTTCGAAACATTGTCGAGAAGGGGCCGCGCGTTCTTGAGGCGAAGGATTTTGTACCGAACATAGAGCAGAAGGGCGTCGATTTGCGCATCGGCCTCGATATAGCGCGGCTCGCCTTGCGTGGACTGGCACAGGTCGTTGTCGTTGTGACCGGAGACAGCGACATGGTGCCGGCTTTCAAATTTGCGCGCCGCGAGGGGATTCGCGTCTATCTCGATCACATGGGGCACGCCGTGAAACGCGATCTGAAGGCGCATGTTGATCTGGTCCTCTGAGTGGGGGTGAGCCTCTTTACACCATCCCCCATCCCCCCTATTTTCCGCCTCCAATCAACCGCCGAATCCAGACGGACCCCGCCCATGCGCGCCGAGACGCAGACCCTCGCCGATGAAATCAAGCAGTCGCTCGCGCTGCTGAGGAGGCATCTTTGACTGGGATGCCGCTCTCCGCCGCTTCGATGAGCTGACGGCGAAAGCCGAAGATCCCGACTTCTGGAACGATCCCGAGAAGGCGCAAGGCCTGATGCGCGAGCGCACGCGCCTCGAGGAAGCGATTGGCCGCTACCGGCATCTGGAAGCCGCTCTCAACGACAATCTCGAACTGATCGAAATGGGCGAGGCCGAAGGCGACGAGGGGATCGTCGCCGAAGCCGAGGCCGCGCTCAAAGCCGCGCGCGACGAGGCGGCTGAAGCCGAGATCGAGACGCTGCTCTCCGGCGAAGCGGATGCGAACGACACCTATGTCGAAGTCCATGCGGGCGCCGGCGGCACCGAAAGCCAGGACTGGGCGCAGATGCTGCTGCGCATGTATACGCGCTGGGCCGAGCGGCGCGGCTACAAGGTCGAGCTTGTCGAGCGCCATGACGGCGAAGAGGCGGGCATCAAATCGGCGACCATTCTCGTCAAGGGTCACAATGCCTATGGCTGGCTGAAGACGGAGTCGGGCGTGCACCGGCTCGTGCGCATCTCGCCCTATGACAGCGCCGCGCGCCGCCACACCAGCTTCTCTTCCGTCTGGGTCTATCCGGTCGTCGACGACCGCATCGACATTCAGATCAACGAAAGCGATTGCCGCGTCGACACCTATCGCGCCTCCGGCGCGGGCGGCCAGCACATCAACAAGACCGACAGCGCGGTCCGCATCACGCATATTCCGACGGGCATCGTCGTCGCCTGTCAGAACGAGCGCTCGCAGCACAAGAACCGCGCCGCCGCCTGGGACATGCTGCGCGCGCGGCTCTATGAGCTTGAGCTTCAGAAGCGCGAAGAGGCCGCCGCCGTCGAGGAGGCGGGCAAGAAGGATATCGGCTGGGGCCACCAGATCCGCTCCTATGTCCTCCAGCCCTATCAGATGGTGAAGGACCTGCGCACCGGCGTCGAAAGCCCGGACCCCTCGCGCGTGCTCGACGGCGAGCTCGATCCCTTCATGGCCGCCGCGCTCGCCGCCCGCGTCCATGGCGGCGCCGAAGCCGTCGAGGACATCGAGTAGGGCGGGGCGCGTTCCTTCTTCTCTTCCCACCCTCCCCTCGGGGAGGGTCGAAATTCGCGGTTGCGAATTTCGGGGCGGGGGCAGCCTCCAAATCGTCTCCCGTCCCGCCCCTCAAACCATGTCCCGTTCCGGCACATTCCTGAGCACGCGGAGGCGCACATCGCAGCGCACCTCTCCCGCAGCGGGACAGGTCTCCGCAAGGCCGGGCAGGGCGCGTGCGTAATCCCCGGCGCGGGGATAAACCTGCACCTCATGACGTTTCGATGACATTTCGATGACAGTCGTCCGGGGATAGCGGGAAAACGGCGGATTCCGGCCACTTTTCATGGCCCGCGCATTCGTCACGGTCCCGTAACGAAAAAGGCCGGGAGCATGCGCCCCCGACCTCTCTTCCCCCCGGAATTTTTCGCGGTTTACTGCGCCGCGGGCCGCTTCACGACCACGCCGCCATCGTTCACGACCACCGGGCTGTCATTGCCGGCGGTGGGACGGGGCGCCGCGCGCGG
>JAGUWA010000135.1 GCA_020062605.1 Parvibaculum sp.
GGCGCTTCTGCGCCGCGCGGCCGCGCTTCTCGACGAGGCGGGATGGAAGATCGCCGATGGCGCCAGGCGCAACGCGGCGGGCGAGGCCTTTTCCATCGAATTCCTCGACAACGATCCCATGGTCGAGCGTCTCGTCGCGCCGCTGGCCAAGAACCTGCGCCTGCTCGGCATCGACGCGCGCAGCCGCCAGATCGATTCCTCGCAATATCAGCTCCGCCGCGACAATTACGATTTCGACGTCGTCATGCAGCGCTATTCGCTGAGCCTCACGCCCGGCATCGAGGTGCGCAGCTACTGGTCGTCGGACTTCGCGAAAGTTCCCGGCGGGCGCAACCTGTCCGGCATTTCGAGCCCCGCCATCGACGCGCTGATCGAGCAGGTCATCGCCGCGCCGACGCGCGAGGCGCAGATCGTGGCCGCGCGCGCCCTCGACCGCGTGCTCAGGGCCGGGCATTACTGGGTGCCGCAGTGGCACAAGAACGTCCACAATCTCGCCTTCTGGGACAAGTTCGCCTGGCCCGAGACGAAGCCTAAATATGATCGCGGCGTGCTCGCGACCTGGTGGGCCGCCGAAGCAGCAGCCGAAACGAAAGACCGATAAAACCCATGTCCGCCTACATCATCCGCCGCCTGCTTCTGATGATCCCGACCATCTTCGGGATCATGCTTGTGAGCTTCGCGCTGATCCAGTTCGCGCCGGGCGGCCCCATCGAGCGCATCATCGCGCAGCTTCAGGGCACGGAGGTGTCGGCCACCGCGCGCATCGGCGGCTCGGCCGGCGGCGATTTCGGCGCGCAGGCACAGATGTCGGGCGCCGACAGTTCGATCAACAGCAAGTATCGCGGCGCGCAGGGCCTCGATCCGGAATTCCTGAAATCGCTCGAAGTCCAGTTCGGCTTCGACAAGCCCGCGCATGAACGCTTCCTCATGATGATCTGGAACTATGCGCGCTTCGATTTCGGCGAGAGCTACTTCCGCGACGTGAGCGTTCTCGGCCTCGTCGCCGAGAAGCTGCCCGTGTCTATCTCGCTCGGGCTCTGGACGACGCTCCTCACCTATCTCATTTCCATTCCGCTCGGCATCCGCAAGGCGATCCGCGACGGCAGCCCCTTCGACACATGGACGAGCGGCGTCATCATCGTCGGCTATGCCGTGCCGGGCTTCCTCTTCGCCGTCTTCCTCATCGTGCTCTTCGCGGGCGGTTCCTACTGGTCGATCTTTCCGCTGCGCGGCCTCACCTCCGACAACTGGGAGACATTGAGCCTTGCGGGCAAAGCGCTCGACTATCTCTGGCACATCGTCCTGCCGGTCACCGCGCTCGTCATCGGCGCCTTCGCGACGACGACGCTGCTCACCAAGAATTCCTTCCTCGACGAGATCAAGAAGCAATATGTAATGACGGCGCGCGCGAAAGGCCTCTCCGAGCGCCAGGTCCTCTACGGCCATGTCTTCCGCAACGCCATGCTCATCGTCATCGCGGGCTTTCCCGGCGCCTTTATCGGCGCCTTCTTCACCGGCTCCCTGCTGATCGAGCAGATCTTCTCGCTGGACGGGCTCGGGCTTCTCTCCTTCGAATCCATCGTCAATCGCGACTATCCGGTCGTCTTCGCCACGCTCTATATTTTCGGGCTGCTCGGTCTCGTGATCGGCCTCCTCTCCGACCTCACCTATACATGGGTCGACCCGCGCATCGATTTCGAGACGAGGGAGGTCTGACATGCGGCCCCTCAGCCCCATCAACCAGCGGCGCTGGCGCAACTTCAAGGCCAACAGGCGCGGCTACTGGAGCCTGTGGATATTCGCGGCGCTTTTCGTCCTCTCGCTTTTCGCCGAGTTGATCGCCAACGACAAGCCGCTTCTCGTCACCTATCAGAGCGAGGCTTACTTTCCGGTCGTGGTCGCCTATCCCGAAACGGCATTCGGCGGCTTCTTCGAGACGGAGGCGGATTACCGCGATGCTTACGTACAGGAGCTGATCCACGAAGCCGGCGGCATCATCGTCTGGCCGCTGATCGAATATTCCTACCGCACCATCAATCTCGACAGGCGGGCGCTCTCGCCGCCTTCCGCCGACAACTGGCTCGGTACCGACGATCAGGGCCGCGACGTCGCCGCGCGGCTCATCTACGGCTTCCGGATTTCCGTTCTTTTCGGGCTCACGCTCACCGTCCTCTCCTCGATCATCGGCGTTGCGGCGGGCGCGGTGCAGGGCTATTTCGGCGGCTGGACGGACCTCATCTTCCAGCGCTTCATCGAAATCTGGACGAGCGTGCCGCAGCTCTATCTTCTCATCATCATCGCCGCGATCATCGAGCCCAATTTCTGGATCCTGCTCGGCATCATGCTGCTCTTCTCCTGGGTGGCGCTGGTCGGCGTCGTGCGCGCCGAATTCCTGCGTGCGCGCAACTTCGAATATGTGAACGCGGCGCGCGCCTTCGGCCTGTCGAACGCGAAGATCATGTTCCGCCACCTGCTCCCCAATGCGATGGTGGCGACGCTGACCTTCATTCCCTTCATTCTCAATTCCTCGATCACCACGCTCACCGCGCTCGATTTTCTGGGTTTCGGCCTGCCGCCCGGCTCGCCCTCGCTCGGCGAGCTTCTGCAGCAGGGCAAGGCGAACCTGCAGGCGCCCTGGCTCGGCTTCACCGGCTTCTTCGCCATCGCGATCATGCTGAGCCTGCTCATCTTCATCGGCGAGGCCGTGCGCGACGCCTTCGATCCGCGAAAGGTGCTGCGATGAGCGCGCCCCTCGTCACCGTGAAAGACCTGTCCGTCGGCTTCCGCATGGACGGCAAGGAGACGGTCGCGGTCGATCGCATCTCCTTCGACATCAAGCCCGGCGAGACGGTCGCGCTTGTCGGCGAATCCGGTTCGGGCAAATCCGTCTCGGCGCTGTCGATCATGCAGCTTCTGTCCTATCCGCAGGCCTTTCATCCCTCGGGCGAAATCCTCTTCGAGGGCAGGAATCTTGTCGGCGCCGACGAGAAGACGATGCGGCGGATCCGCGGCAACAAGATCACCATGGTCTTCCAGGAGCCGCTGACCTCGCTCAACCCGCTGCACACGATCGAGCGGCAGGTCGGCGAAGTGCTGATCGAGCACAAGGGCCTGCGCGGCCCCGCCGTGCGCGCGCGCGTGCTTGACCTTCTGGCGCGTGTCGGCATTCCGAACCCGGAGGAAAGGCTGGCTTCCTATCCGCACCAGCTTTCGGGCGGCCAGCGTCAGCGCGTCATCATCGCCATGGCTCTCGCCAACGAGCCCGACCTTCTCATCGCCGACGAGCCGACCACCGCGCTCGACGTGACCGTGCAGGCGCAAATTCTCGCGCTGCTCACCGAACTCAAGCGCGAGATGGGCATGGCGCTCCTCCTCATCACGCATGATCTCGGCATCGTCCGCAAAATGGCGGACCGCGTGAATGTGATGACGAAGGGACGGATCGTCGAGCACGGGCTGACGGAAGAGGTCTTCACCGCGCCGAAGCACGACTACACGAAACATCTGCTCGCCTCGGAGCCGAAGGGCCGCTCGCTCGGCGCGCCGAAGGACGGGCCCGTGGTCATGGAAGCGGAAGACCTGAAGGTCTGGTTCCCGATCCGGCGCGGTCTTCTGCGGAAGACGGTCGGCCATATCAAGGCGGTGGACGGCGTCTCGCTCTCGCTGCGTCAGGGACGGACGCTCGGCGTCGTCGGCGAATCCGGCTCCGGCAAGACGACGCTCGGCCTCGCCATGATGCGGCTTCTTTCAAGCGAGGGCGGCATCCGTTTCGAGGGGCAGAACATTCAGGGCCTCAAGTCGAAAGAGCTTCGGCCGCTCCGCCGCGACATGCAGATCGTCTTCCAGGACCCTTACGGCTCGCTCTCCCCGCGCATGTCCGTGTCGGAGATCGTGGGCGAGGGATTGAAGATCCAGCAGCCGGAACTCACGGCGGAAGAGCGCCGCGCCCGCGTCGCGCAGGCGCTTTCCGATGTCGGTCTCGATCCTTCGATGCAGGACCGCTATCCGCATGAATTTTCCGGCGGCCAGCGCCAGCGCATCGCGATTGCGCGCGCCATGGCGCTCGGTCCCCGCTTCGTCATGCTGGACGAGCCGACATCCGCACTCGACATGTCGGTTCAGGCGCAGATCGTCGATCTCCTCCGCGAACTGCAGCGCAAGAACGACCTCGCCTATCTCTTCATCAGCCACGACCTCAAGGTCGTGCGCGCGCTCGCCGACGACATCATCGTGATGAAGGACGGCAAGGTGATGGAAGCCGGCAGCGCCGACGAGGTCTTCGACCATCCGAAGACAGCCTACACCAAGGCCCTCATGGCCGCCGCCTTCGACCTCGAAGCGGCGCCGGAAGGCGTGGTGTCGGAGTAGGGGCTTTCCATCAAGACCACCCTCCCCCTGCGGGAGGGTCGAAAAATTCAAACGTAGTGCCGAATTTTTCGGGGAGGGGTAAGCGGGAGAAACGGAAGGCGAGCCATCCGCCGATGGCGGAGAACCCCTCCCCTAAAAATCCTGACGGATTTTCAGACCCTCCCACAGGGGGAGGGTAATCCCGATGGCAAATTCAGCATGCTGATGGACGACCTTCGCGTCGATCTGCCATCCAGCCAACCCCGAAGCTCACCATCTCGACCACCCTCCCCCTGTGGGAGGGTCGAAAAATTCAAACGCAGTGCCGAATTTTTCGGGGAGGGGTGAGCGGGAGAAACGGAAGGCGAGCCATCCGCCGATGGCGGAGAACCCCTCCCCTAAAAATCCTGACGGATTTTCAGACCCTCCCACAGGGGGAGGGTGATCCCGATGGAGAGGCCCCAGGAAAATCCGGAAACGCCCTACCTTCTCACAAGCCTTTTAATGCTCGTCACATGCCCCGCCTCCGAGCGCGCGATGCGCGACATGGCGATGTCGAGGCGTTCCACGGCGACGCGCATGTGATGGGCGTTCGCGTGAATCATGCGCTCGGCATCCACCATGATGCCGACATGCCCCTTCCAGAAAACGAGGTCGCCGCGCGCGAGTTTCGTGAAGTCGATGGGCTCGGGCAGCGCCTCGCCGAGCGTCGCCTCCTGCATGTCGGTGTCGCGGAGCGAGGCGATGCCCGCGCGCTCCAGCGACATCTGCACGAGGCCGGAGCAATCGAGGCCCATGCTGTCGCGCCCGCCCCAGAGATAGGGCACGCCGGTGAACTCCTCGGCGACGGCAACGAAATCGCGGACATGCGCGCCGGCCGCGGCCAGATGCGCGGTGAAGACCCAGCCGCCCGTATCGAGTTCGCTGAAATTGCCCCGCGCGCCGGTGATCTTGAGTTTCGCATTCATGGAAAGCGGAATGGCGGGCCGCGTCTTCAGGTCGGGCTTGGGATAGATGAAGGTGCGCAGCGCCGCAACGGTATGCGTCGGCGTCGCGGGGCGGGAGACGAGTTCCTTCGCCTCGACATAGCCGACATAATCGTCGAGCAGCGACTGGCCCCAGGCCCAGCCGTTCTTTTCTTCATAGACACGAAATGTCTCGCCGTAGAGAAGCTGCGTATCCATCGGCGCGGCAGGCTCCGGGCGGCGCAGCAGCGGCAGGACGGGCGCCCGCACGATCCGGTCCACACCCTCCACGAAGCGTGGGGCGTTGACCTCACCACGCAGATGCGCGGCCGCGAGATCGTCGCGATAGGCGTTGAGGCGATGATCCGGACCGCGCTCGCGGCTCATGCAACAAGACCTCGCGACGAGCGCACGATCAGTTCCGCGAATTCCTGCATGAAGCCCGTTCCCTTCACCGTTCGCAACACGAGCACGTTGCGCCTGTCGGCCTCGTCGCGCGACCGCTTCAGAAGGTCGAGGCTGCCCAGCGTGTCGAGCGCCCGCGTGATGGCGGGTTTCGAAACGCCGAGAGCGGCCGCGAGGCCTCGAACCGTATGCGGCGGCGGGTCGAGATAGACAGTGAACATGATCGCCAGTTGCCTCGACGAAAGATCGGGCCCGTCATTGCGGACCGATTGCAGGACGACGTCGTGCCACAGAGACAAAGCCTGTACGGGCTTCAACTCCGAAGCTCCCCCATAAGATAAATCCGGCATGGCCTCCCCCAGCGCTGCCATGATCCCCACCCGTCACCTCCGTTCCGGGCCCGGATCAGTCTAGCTCGCGTTCACGCGGGGGCAAGCCTCAGGCGCCGTAGCGGCGCTTCAGCAGGTGATAAAGGGCGCGAATGCCTTGCGCCTCGCCGCCCACGGGGCGTCCGGGCTTGGCCTTGGGCGCCCATCCGTAAATGTCGAAATGCACGTGAGCCTGCGCCTTTTCGATAAAACGGCGCAGGAAGAGCGCGGCGGTTATGGAACCCGCAAAGGGTCCGTCCGAGACATGGTTCACATCCGCGATCTTGCTTTCGAGCCAGCCGTCATAGGGCTTCCACAGCGGCATGCGCCAGAGCGGATCGGACATGGCCTCGGCGGAGACCGCGATCTCGTCGGCCAGCGCGTCGTCATCCGTATAGAAGGGCGGCAGGTCGGGACCGAGCGCGGTGCGCGCCGCGCCGGTCAGCGTCGCCATGTCGATGATGAGGTCCGGTGCCTCGCTGTCGGCTTCGGCGAGCGCGTCGGCCAGCACGAGCCGGCCCTCCGCATCGGTATTGCCGATCTCGACGGTGAGGCCCTTGCGGCTTTTCAGGATGTCGCCCGGCCGGAAGGCGTCGCCCGAGACGCTGTTTTCGACGGCCGGGATCAGCAGGCGCAACCGGATATCGAGCTTCGCCTCCATGAGCGCCTGGGCAAGCGCGAGCGTGCAGGCCGCGCCGCCCATGTCCTTCTTCATGAGCAGAATGGCGCTTGAGGGTTTGAGGTCGAGGCCGCCCGTGTCGAAGCAGACGCCCTTGCCGACCAGCGTGACCTTCGGCGCCTCTTCCCTGCCCCAGCGCATGTCGATGAGGCGCGGCGCGACGGCGGCGGCGCGGCCGACGGCATGGACCATCGGATAGTTTTCGGTCAGGAGATCGACGCCCTCGATCACGGAGAAGGAAGCTTCATGCGCCGCAGCGACTTCCTTCGCCGCCGCCGCGAGATCGGCGGGGCTCATGTCGCCTGCCGGCGTGTTGATGAGGTCGCGCGCGAGGAAGGTCGCGCGGGCAAGGCGGCTCTCCTCTTCGCCGTCGACGCCCTTCGGCAGGACGAGCCGCGGCCATTCGCGTGCGCTGCCCGAATAGCGCGTGAA
>JAGUWA010000102.1 GCA_020062605.1 Parvibaculum sp.
CGATGCCGACGCCGGGCAGCCGGTTCAGCGCCTCGGCGGGCTGGGCCGGGCGGATGAACTCGACTTCGGGGCCCGTAATCTTGGAAATATTGCCTGTGTGCGTGGCGCGCGGCGTGCCGAAGCCCGTGGTGGTGACGGTGAGCTCGTCGAGCATCAGCGTCGCTCCGTCTTTTTCTTCCTCCGCGGAGGCCATGGCCGGCGCGAAAGTGAGACCGAGCCCAACGAACAAGGCAACATGCAGCCGGACAAGCGCGTTACCGCGCTCGACCGGCCCGAAACGGAAACCAGACACTTCAGATACTCCCCGGGGCTTCGCCCTCTTCCTCGACTTCATGGCGCGGCTCCTCCCTGCCGGGGCCGCCATGCCTCATTGTTACCATGACGAGCCCGGAGGTCGACCCCACCTTTTTCTCCGGAATCAGCGGGTAAGCGCGTCAATCGGCCACGGTTGAGCGCTTGTCTGCCCGGAGGGAGCGCCCTAAAGTTCGGCCACCATGAAAATTCGCAGAAAATCGATCCCTCCGGTTGCCCTGTCACTTGCGATTGTCGCCGTCGCGACGGCGGGTGTCGCCTATTCGCCGACGCTCTATCGGATGTTCTGCGCGGCGACGGGCTATGGCGGCACCGTGAGCGTGAACAGGGCGCTCAAACCGCAGGAGACCGACAGCATCGGCCCCGAGATCACGGTGCGCTTCGACGCGAATGTTTCGCCCGGCCTCGAATGGGACTTCAAGCCGGTGCAGCGCTCCGTGAAGACGCATAGCGGCGTGCCGACGACGGTCTATTACCGGGCGACGAATACCAGCGATCACACGATCGTCGGGCGGGCCACATATAATGTGACGCCGGATTCGGCCGGCTACTACTTCAACAAGACGGAATGCTTCTGCTTCACCGAACAGAAGCTCGCACCGGGCGAAAGCGCGGATATGCCGATCGTCTTCTTCATCGACCCGGAGATGGCGACGGATATCGACACGAAGAGCATACACACGATCACGCTCTCCTATACGTTCTTCCGGCAGGATTCGAGCGAGGAGGCGATTGCGGCGGCGAAGCCTCTGCGCGAGGAATCGGAAGCCCGGGCGCGAGAACTCGCAACAGCCGAAACGGCGGAGTTCTCGAACCACACACCGCATGCGCGCTGATTGGAGCCAGAAAGTCTCTTTCGGCGGCTCGCAAAGCCTGTAGGCTTCAAGCTTCGTTCGCCAGACCGTTTTCCAGGCAGACGAAACCGCCTGCCGGTCCGGGAACCGGTCCAGATTACAAGCGACGAGCAGATCGTGATCTGCTCTAGCGGAGCACCTGCCGCCCATGTTTCCCATTTCAGACGATAATCCGGAGCCTGGCGTTCCGTTCGTCACCTGGACGATCATTGCGATCTGCACCGGCGTCTTTTTTCTTCAGGCCTCGCTTGGACCGAGCGAGGCGGAACTTGCCGTCTATCAGTTCGGGCTCATTCCGGGCGTGCTTTTCGGCACGACCGAGATGACGAATGCGCCGGTGCCGGCATGGGCGACGCTTTTCAGTTCCATGTTCATGCATGGCGGTCTCGCGCATCTCGCGGGCAACATGCTCTATCTCTGGATATTCGGCGACAATGTCGAGCTTGCGATGGGGCGCATGCGCTTCATCCTGTTCTATCTCGCGACAGGCATCGCTGCGGCGCTCGCGCATTCGTTTCTCGTGCCTGCCTCCACCGTGCCGCTCGTCGGCGCGAGCGGGGCGATTTCCGGCGTGCTCGGCGCCTACCTCCTGCTGTACCCACGAGGCCGCGTGCGCGTCCTCTTCCTGCCTTTCCCCATCATTCTTCTGCGCACCTTCTATGTGCCGGCGCTTCTCGTGCTCGGGCTCTGGTTCGTCATTCAGGTGCTGAGCGGTCTCGCGAGCCCCGCCGAGGAAGCGGGCGTCGCCTTCTGGGCGCATGTCGGCGGGTTCGTCGCGGGCATGGTGCTCGTGCCCTTCTTCAAGCGTTCCGATGTGCCGCTTTTCCATCCGGCCCGCCCGCGCGTCTTCGATGGGCGGACGGGCGTGCGGCGCGGGCCCTGGGGTTAGC
>JAGUWA010000198.1 GCA_020062605.1 Parvibaculum sp.
GCTGTGGCCTGAGCGCTGCGTTCTCCCGCGCCCGGCCAGACGGATACGAGGTGACTTGATGTTTATCGGTCTCGACTTCGGGACGACCAACAGCGCGCTCGCGGTCGCACCCTGCAAGGGCCCCTCCCGGCTTGTGCCTGTTCGCCACGCGAACGAATGGCTCCCGACCTTCCGTTCCATTCTCTATTTCGATGAGGAGGAGCGCGATGCGAACGGCCGCCCCCCACGCCTTCGCCGGCCCGGCCGCGATGGACACCTATCTTGAGCGCGGCGCCGAACTGACCTCCGTGGCGACGGGCCTGGCCCTGGCCGCGAGGCAGCGTTTCGGCGACTGACTTGGCTCCGGAGTCGCTTTCTTCAAAAAATGACGCATCCGTCATTTTCAAGCCCGAAAGCCGGTGCTAAGCTCTCTCACATGGAAAAAGTGACGCGGCCGTCATTTTGCGTATGACGGGTCCGCGTTTTCCGCTATGCTTGATATAACGGAATGACAGGAACCCGGATAAAGCCGGAGGAGGAAACAGATGAGCGATGCAGCGGTGAAATACGAGGCCGACGAAGCGCGCGACGCAGCCTATTCGACCCCGCTCGAACAGATCGACGTCGCCGATCCGCTTCTCTTCAAGAACAACACGATGTGGCCCTACTTCGAGCGCCTGCGTGCCGAGGCGCCCGTGCATTACTGCACGACCAACGAGGAAGTCGGACCCTACTGGTCGGTCACGCGCTACAAGGACATCATGGCGGTGGATACGAACCACCAGGTCTTCTCGTCCGAAGGCAGCATCGTGCTGCGCGACCAGGACGAGGACTTCCAGCTTCCGATGTTCATCGCCATGGACCCGCCCAAGCATGACGATCAGCGCAAGACGGTAAGCCCCATCGTCGCTCCCGCGAACCTCGCCAAGCTCGAAAGCACGATCCGTGAGCGCGTCGGCAATATTCTCGACAGCCTCCCCGAGAACGAACCCTTCAACTGGGTGGACCGCGTCTCGATCGAGCTCACCACGCAGATGCTCGCGACACTGTTCGACTTCCCCTTCGAGGAACGCCGCAAGCTGACGCGCTGGTCCGACGTGGCGACCGCCGCGCCGATGCCGGGCGGTCTCATCGAAACCGAGGAAGAGCGCCGCGCCGAGCTTCTCGAATGCGCCGAATATTTCATCGGTCTGTGGAACGAGCGTGTGAATGCGCGCGAGCCGGGCAACGATCTCATCTCCATGCTCGCGCATGGCGAGTCGACCCGCAACATGGACAAGATGGAGTATCTCGGAAACCTGATCCTCCTCATCGTCGGCGGCAACGACACGACGCGCAACTCGATCTCGGGCGGTCTTCTCGCGCTGAACCAGTTCCCGGACCAGTATGCGAAGCTGCAGGCCGATCCCTCCGTCATCCCGAACATGGTGGCGGAAATCATCCGCTGGCAGACGCCGCTCGCCTATATGCGCCGCACCGCCCTGCAGGATGTCGAGCTCGGCGGCAAGACGATCCGCAAGGGTGACAAGGTTGCCATGTGGTACGTCTCGGGCAACCGTGACGAGACCGTGATCGAAAACCCGAACGAACTCGTGATCGACCGCGATCGCGCGCGCCAGCATCTTTCCTTCGGCTTCGGCATCCACCGCTGCGTGGGTAACCGCCTGGCCGAGATGCAGCTCCGCATCACCTGGGAAGAAATCCTGAAGCGCTGGCCGGATCAGCGCATCGAGGTTCTGCAAGAGCCGCGCCGCGTGCACTCGTCCTTCGTGAAGGGCTATGAGGAACTCATGGTCGCGGTGCCGAAGCGCAAGCACTGACGCGAACGTCCGTCAACGAATAGAGCCGGGCCGGAGAAATCCGCGTCCGGCTTTTTCGTGCCCGCGGGACAGGTAAACGAACAAAGAAAAAGGGCGGCACCCGAAGGAGCCGCCCAGTCTGTCGAGGGATCGCGTTGAGGGAACGCTACGCCCGCTTTGTTGCGAGGCTTATTCGGCCGCCGAGATCGTCACTTCCTTCAGCGCGTCGA
>JAGUWA010000107.1 GCA_020062605.1 Parvibaculum sp.
ACAAGCCGTAGAGAGGCCGCTCTCTCCGCATCTCCAGATCTATCGCCTCACGATCACCATGGCAATGTCGATCCTGCATCGCATCGTCGGCGTCGCCCTTTATGCGGGCACGGCGCTCGTCGCCTGGTGGCTGATCGCGACGGCCACCGGCCCGGAGGCCTATGCGGCGTTCCGTTCGGTCGCCGATCATGTGCTCGGCCAGCTCGTTCTTTTCGGTTTCACCTGGGCGCTGCTGCATCATCTCTTCAGTGGCATCCGCTATCTCGTCTGGGACGAGATCGTCGCGACCTCGCCCAAGGCGGCGGATCGCATGAGCTGGGCGGCGGCCATTGCCGCGCTTGCTGCCACGGTCCTTGTCTGGGCCGTCATCTGCACCATGCGGGGGGCGATCTGATGTCCGCATCGAAAAAGGATATGCGCACGCCGCTCGGCCGCGTTCTCGCTCACGGTTCGGCAAGGTCCGGCACCGGCGACCACATCCGCCAGCGCGTCACGGCTCTGGCCATGGTGCCGCTCGCGCTCTTCTTCACCGGCTTCCTCGTCTCGCTTGTCGGCGCCGACTACGAAACGGCCCGCGCCGCGCTCGGCAATCCGTTCATTGCCGTTGCCGCGCTTCTTTTCGTCGTCGCCGCGATCATGCATATGCGCATCGGCATGCAGATCGTCATCGAGGACTATGTGACGGGCGCGCGGCTGCGCAGCATCGCCCTTATCGGCAATTTCTTCTTCTCCTACGCCGTCGGTCTCGCCTGCCTCTATGCGGTCGCGAAGATCGGCTTCGGCGGCTGAGTTCCTTTCCTTCAAGCGTCGAGACATAAGCTCATGACGACTGCTTACGAATTCCACGATCACACATTCGACGTCGTCGTCGTCGGTGCCGGCGGTGCCGGCCTTCGCGCCACGCTCGGCTGCGTCGAAAAGGGGCTCCGCACCGCCAACATCACCAAGGTCTTCCCGACCCGCAGCCACACCGTCGCGGCGCAGGGCGGCGTCGCCGCCTCGCTCGGCAATATGGGGCCGGACGACTGGCGCTGGCACATGTACGACACGGTGAAGGGTTCCGACTGGCTCGGCGACCAGGACGCCATCGAATATCTCTGCCGCCAGGCGCCGGAAGCCGTCTACGAACTCGAACATTTCGGCGTGCCCTTCTCGCGCACCGAGGACGGGCGCATCTATCAGCGGCCCTTCGGCGGCATGACCACGAATTTCGGCGAAGGCATCGCGCAACGCACCTGCGCGGCGGCCGACCGTACCGGCCATGCGATGCTGCACACGCTTTACGGCCAGTCGGTCCGCCACAATGCCGAGTTCTACATCGAATATTTCGCCATCGACCTCATCATGGATGCCGAAGGCCAATGCCGCGGCGTCGTGGCGCTCGACATGGCGACCGGCGAGGTTCACCGCTTCCGCGCCTCGCTCGTGATCCTCGCGACGGGCGGCTATGGCCGTGCCTTCTTCTCGGCGACCTCCGCCCACACCTGCACGGGCGACGGCAACGCCATGGTGCTGCGGGCGGGGCTTCCGCTGCAGGACATGGAATTCGTCCAGTTCCATCCGACCGGCATCTACGGCGCGGGCTGCCTCATCACCGAGGGTGCGCGCGGCGAAGGCGGCTATCTCACAAATTCCGAAGGCGAGCGCTTCATGGAGCGCTATGCGCCGTCCGCGAAGGATCTGGCCTCTCGCGACGTCGTCTCGCGTTCGATGACGGTCGAAATCCGCGAAGGCCGCGGCGTCGGTCCGAACAAGGACCACATCTTCCTTCACCTCGACCATCTCGACCCCGCGATCCTTGCCGAGCGCCTGCCGGGCATTTCGGAATCGGCGCGCATCTTCGCCGGCGTCGACGTCACGAAGGAGCCGATCCCGGTGCTCCCCACCGTGCATTACAACATGGGCGGCATCCCGACGAACTTCCACGGCGAGGTGCTGACGCTCAAGAACGGCAATCCGGACACGGTCGTGCCGGGCCTGATGGCGGTGGGCGAGGCGGCCTGCGTCTCCGTTCACGGCGCCAACCGTCTCGGTTCCAACTCGCTCATCGACCTCGTGGTTTTCGGCCGCGCGGCGGGGCTTCGCGCCGCCGAACTCGTCGCCCCCAATCAGCGCCAGCCGGAATTCGCGAAGGGCGCGGGCGACAATGCGGTTGCGCGCCTCGACAAGTTCCGCAACGCCAGGGGCTCGACGCCGACCGCCGAGCTCCGCCTGCGGATGCAGCGCGCCATGCAGGAAGACGTCGCCGTGTTCCGCACCCGCGAAACGCTCGAATCGGGCGTGAAGCGCGTGGCGGAAGTTCACGACGCGATGCCGGACCTCAAGGTCAGCGACCGCTCGCTCATCTGGAATTCGGACCTCATCGAGACGCTCGAATTCGACAATCTCATCGTTCAGGCGATTGCGACCGTCAATGGCGCGGTCAACCGTCAGGAAAGCCGCGGCGCCCATGCGCGCGAGGACTTCCCGAACCGCGACGACGAGAACTGGATGAAGCACACGCTGTGCTGGGTGGACGATGCGAGCGGCAAGCCCTCGCTCGACTACCGCCCCGTCCACGCCTACACGCTTTCCGACGACATCGAATACATCAAGCCAAAGGCGCGCGTTTACTGAGTAACCCCAATCCGTCATGACCCGCCCATATCGAGTTTTAAGGAGGGCGGGTCATCCACGTCTTTGATGTGGAAACGGAAGCAAGACGTGGATGGCCCGGACGAGCCGGGCCATGACGTGAAGAGAAACGGAACGAGATGCGACGATCGGCGTGAAGTCCGATCCGGTTGCGGGAATAGCAAAATGGTCCAGCTTACTCTGCCGAAAAATTCCACGATGAGCGAAGGCAAGACCTTCAAGGCCGCGCCCGGCGCGAAGAACGTCAAGCGCTTCCGCGTCTATCGCTGGTCGCCGGACGACGATGCCAACCCGACCATCGACACCTACGAAGTCGATCTCGACACTTGCGGGCCGATGGTTCTCGACGCGCTCATCAAGATCAAGAACGAGATCGACCAGACGCTCACCTTCCGCCGCTCCTGCCGCGAGGGCATTTGCGGATCCTGCGCCATGAATATCGACGGCCAGAACACGCTTGCCTGCACCAAGGGCATCGACGAGGTGAAGGGCGACGTCAAGATCTACCCGCTGCCGCACATGCCGGTGATCAAGGACCTCGTGCCCGACCTCACCAATTTCTACGCGCAGCACGCCTTCATCGAGCCCTGGCTGCAGACGAAGTCGCCGACGCCGGAAAAGGAATGGCGTCAGAGCCATGAAGACCGCGAGAAGCTCGACGGCCTCTATGAGTGCATTCTCTGCGCCTGCTGCTCGACGTCGTGCCCGTCCTACTGGTGGAACGGCGACCGCTATCTCGGCCCGGCCGCGCTCCTGCAGGCCTATCGCTGGCTCATCGACAGCCGCGACGAAGCCACCGGCGAACGCCTCGACGACCTCGAAGACCCCTTCCGCCTCTATCGCTGCCACACCATCATGAACTGCGCGAAAACCTGCCCCAAGGGCCTCAACCCCGCCAAGGCCATCGCGGAAATCAAGAAGATGATGGTGGAGCGGCAGGCTTAAGGGTTCGCCCGTGGCGCGGCTCGTTCCGCTCTGCGCCAGCTATTCACTCGCAGAGGTCGCGTGTCTCCGCGCCATGCTTGCCGCCTATGGAATAAGGTCG
>JAGUWA010000021.1 GCA_020062605.1 Parvibaculum sp.
CGATGATATCCGCGCGGGGATCGCCCGAAGCCGCCGCATCGCCGCTCCGGGGCCGCCCCACCGCCCTTGTCTGCGTTTCCGGGGTCCGCTTTTCCGGGCTCTGCTTTTCCGGCTTCTCCGCCACGCGCCTGTCTCCTCGTTACGCCGTTCGCGATCCTATCACGCCGCTCGCCCTGTTCACCTCCTGACCGGCCCGGATCAGTCCTGCACAGGCAGGAACCAAGCCTCGTCTGGCGCCCTCGCATCCCGGCGCTATAATCCCGGCCAACAATCCAGAACGAAAAGGCAGGGAGCGCCATGACAGCGATCAACGACGTCACCACGCTTGAGAAGGAAGGCGGCATCGCCGTCGTCACCCTCAATTCGCCACCCGTGAACGCGCTTTCGGCGCCGGTGCGCGAAGGCATCACCAACGGCATCAAGCAGGCGATCGACGACCCCGACGTGAAGGCCATCGTGCTGATCTGCGAGGGCAAGACCTTCATCGCGGGCGCCGACATCACCGAATTCGGCAAGGCGCCGAAGGGCCCGAGCCTCTTCGACGCGCAGGCCATGATCGAGAATGCGCCGAAACCCGTCGTCGCCGCGATCCACGGCACGGCGCTGGGCGGCGGCCTGGAAGTGGCGCTGACCTGCCACTACCGGGTGGCGGTGCCTTCGGCGAAATGCGGACTGCCGGAAGTGAACCTCGGCCTTCTGCCGGGCGCGGGCGGCACGCAGCGCCTGCCGCGCATCGTCGGCCCTGAAAAGGCGCTCGAAATGGTGACGACCGGGCAACATGTGGGCGCGAAGAAGTGCCTCGAAATGGGCCTCGTCGACGAACTCGCGGAAGAAGGCAAGCTGCGCGAGGGCGCGGTTGCCTTCGCCAACAAGATCGTCGCCGAGAAGCGCCCGCTGAAGAAGGTGCGCGACCTGAACGACAAGGTGGAAGCGGCCCGCGGCAAGCCGGAAATCTTCGCGAATATCCGCAAGGCCAATGCCCGCAAGTTCCGCGGCTTCCTCGCGCCCGAATACAACATCCAGTGCATCGAGGCGGCGGTGAACCTGCCTTTCGACGAAGGCATCAAGGTGGAGCAGAAGCTCTTCCGCGAACTCGTCACCGGCACGCAGTCGGCGGCGCAGCGCCATGTCTTCTTCGCCGAACGCCAGGTCTGGAAGCTGCCGGATGTGCCGGCCGACACGCCGATCATTCCGGTGAACAAGGTCGGCATCATCGGCGCCGGCACGATGGGCGGCGGCATCGCCATGAACTTCCTCAATGTCGGCCTGCCCGTCACCATTGTGGAGACGAAGCAGGACGCGCTCGACCGGGGCCTCGGCGTCATCCGCAAGAACTACGAGAACTCGGCGAAGAAGGGCCGCTTCCCGATGGAAGAGGTCGAGAAGCGCATGGGGCTTCTCACCGGCTCGCTCGACATGAACGATCTCGCCGATTGCGACCTCGTGATCGAGGCCGTGTTCGAGAACATGGACGTGAAGAAGGACGTCTTCGGCAAGCTCGACAAGATCGTGAAGCAGGGTGCGATCCTTGCGACGAACACCTCGGCGCTCAACATCGACGAAATCGCCACGGCGGTGAAGCGTCCGGAAGCCGTGATCGGCCTCCACTTCTTCTCGCCCGCGAACGTGATGCGGCTTCTGGAAGTCGTGCGCGCGGACAAGACCTCGAAGTCCGTCATCGCGACGTCGATGCAGATCGCCAGGAAGATCGGCAAGATTGCCGCGCTTGTCGGCGTCTGCCCCGGCTTCGTCGGCAACCGGATTCTCGCCCAGCGCCAGCGCGAAGCGCAGAAGCTGATCATGGAAGGTGCGATGCCGTGGGACGTCGACCGCGTGCTCTACGATTTCGGCCTGCCGATGGGTCCCTTCGCCATGTCCGACCTCGCCGGCCTCGACATCGGCTGGAACAAGGAGAAGTCGAAGGGCGAAACGCTCCGCGACCGTCTCTGCGAGATGGACCGCCGCGGCCAGAAGACGGGCGCGGGCTATTACGACTATGACGAGAACCGCAACGCGAAGCCCTCGCCGGTCGTCGAGAAGATGATCCTCGACTATGCCGCCGAAAAGGGCATCAACCGCCGCAAGATCAGCGACGACGAAATCCTCGAGCGTTGCATCTATCCGATGATCAACGAGGGCGCGAAGATCCTCGAGGAAGGCAAGGCGATCCGCTCCTCCGACATCGATATCGTCTGGATCAACGGCTACGGCTTCCCCGTCTACCGCGGCGGCCCGATGTTCTATGGCGACACGGTGGGCGCCGACAAGGTGCTCGCCAAGATGAAGGAATTCCAGGCGACGATGGGCGACGACTTCAAGCCCGCCGCGCTTCTGGAAAAGATCGTCGCGGAAGGAAAGAAGTTCTCGGACTTCTGAGAACCGGGAGCAAGGGCGGCACCGAAGGGCGCCGCCCTCTTCATTCGGGGAGATCAAGCAAGATGAGTCCAGAGCTTTTGGCGATTTTCGCAGCAGTAGGAAGCTGTGTAGCCGCGCTGGGAGCCCTGTTTGCTGCGCTTGCTACTTATCGAAGCGCCTCTCTTCAATGGAAAGCCACCGACGTTACCTCATCTTTGCTGTTTTTTAGTTCGATAGAAAAAATGATTCTTCAGCTCGAAGAAACACACGACGGGGAAATAGACCTAAAGCTCCGCCACCTTACAATCTGGGCTGCGCATTCCGAGACTTTTGCAAATTTGTTGCATCGAGGAAGTCTGCCCCCTGCAACAGCCAACGCCGTTAGAGCTACAATTATTGGTTATTTGAAACTCATTAACGACGACGATACCTTCAGAGAAGCCTCAATGGCAGTCGTGGATAAGGAATCGTTTCCGGAACTCGTAAGGATGATCAGAGAGAACGAAGACGAACTTCCTTGGCTCTATAAAAGTTTTACCTCCTAATATCTTTCCGGAGAGACCATAACAATGAGCGACAACGAACAGACGGTCCGCGACTTCGTGAATGCCTGGCCGCGGCTCGACGCCGACGAGATCGTCGGCTATTTCGCCGAAGACGGTGTCTACCACAACATGATGCTCGACCCCGTGAAGGGCCACGCCGCGCTCAAGGGCTTCATCGCCGGCTTCATCGCGAACTGGTCGGACGCGAAGTGGGAGATCGTCAATCTCGTCTCGCGCGGCGACCTCGTGATCGCCGAGCGTGTGGACCGGATGAAGGTTGGCGGCAAGCCGGTCGCCCTGCCCTGCTGCGGCGTCTTCGAAATGGAAGGCGGCAAGATCAAGGTCTGGCGCGACTATTTCGACCTGCCGACTTTCGCGAACGCGGCGGGCTAGACGCCCGCGAGCGCCGCGAGCTCGGCATCCGGTTCCTCAAGCCAGACCTCGCAAAGCCAGAAGCCCGTGAGCGCGGGCGGCGTCAGACAAGTGCCCGTCTCGGGATCGACCTCGCCCGCCGTCATCTCCTCATAGGGATAGCGGATGCGGCTCGCATCGACTTGCGTATCGCCGGTCTCGTCCTGCACGAGGAAAGGGCGCGCCTTGCCCGCTTGAGCCGCATCCAGCCCGGCGATGAGGGCGGCGCGGCTTCCGGCCCGGATCGTGTAGCGATGAAGTTCGCTCATGCCGCAGCTCCTCGAAGATGAAGTTCGCGAAGCGCCTCGTTGAGATGCGAGGCCCCGCTCCGCGACTGACCGATATAGCCATCGGTCAACGACGGCATGGTGAAGGTAGCGCTGCTGCTCGCCGCGACGGCACCGTTCACCTTGATGGCCGATGCGCCGCTCAGAACCTGCCACTCGAGCGTGTACTGCCCCGTCGATCCAAGCGCGGCGGTACTCAGCACCGGCCCCGCGCCCGCGGCCTTGACGCTCAGTTCCACCGTATTGTCCGGTGCTATTCCGAGACAGGCGCGGTCCGAAATACCCGCGCCGAAATCCCAAAGAAGCCGGGAAGCACTGTCCGCGAGCCTCGTTATGTCAACGATCGCCTCCCCGGCAAACCCGCCCTCTAATCCGGACGCCGCCGCCGTCGCTGCAAAATCGGGAATCGTAATGGCGTCGGCCAGGCGCGTGGTACCGGTTCCGCCTTCCGTGACGATGGGTGGCGAGGCAAAGATTGCTTCCTCGAGCTGGTTGAGGACGAACCAGACGATCTTGCCCGCCGCAGCCTCTATCACGAGTTGTTGCGACGAGTTTGCCGGGGTAACGGTTGCGCTCAGCCGTGTATAGACGGCCGGACCCGTCCAGTTCGTGCCGCCCGAAGAGGAAAGCACCATGCGGACCGAACCTGTGGACCGCATGTAGACACTCATGGTGTGGACATTCGTGTTGCCGCTGTTGCCCGTCACATAGGCTTGCGCATTCGTTGCGCCTGCCGAGTTGTCGAGCTTGAACGCCATGCCGGAAGTGCAAACTTCGCCAAGCCCCGCGGCGGCAAGTTCGGCGGTGTCGTCCACAAGCGTCAGCGTGGCGGCGGCATCGCCGGCCTTCGCCACGCCCGTCAGATCGGTGGGGTTGGCGTTGAAATTCCGGCATTTGTTGATGCGTTGCTCGCCGGCATAAAGCCCGCGATCCGTGATCGCCGGGGCATTTGCGGCGAAGGTCCGGAGAACGTCCGCCTGCGTGAACCAGGTTGCGGGCGAGGTGCGCGAGGCCGAAAGAACCGCTGCAAGAGAGGCGGCCCCTCCTTCACGCATATAGCGGCCATTGACGAAGTCGAGCGCGAGAACGTCGCCCGGCTGCCACCAGATCGTGCCGGCGGAAAAGCCCGGCGCCGGGACACCGGCGAAACCCCGCCAGGAGGGCGGTTGGGAAAGAGGCCATGAGGGGGAGCCGCCGGGCGTGAAGCCGGCGGACCGCAGGATGTAAGACATGAAGCTGCTCCTTGTCCGGATGAAACCGGCGGACAGTCTGGAGCAGGATCGGAAAGGTGGGGATTAGTCGGGCCTCAGAATTCCCAGCCGGGACCCGGAATGGCGCGGTAGGCCTGGGTCAGGGCATCGGACCAGGAGCGGCGAAGCCCCTTGAAATACTCGTCATCGTCCTTGATGCGCCGCTGCAGAGCGACCTTGAGCGCATTGCGGCGATAGACCATGAGATCGATCGGCATGCCGACCGAGAGGTTCGAGCGCATGGTCGAATCCATCGAGATCAGCGCGAGCTTCAATCCGTCGGCAAGCGGTGTGCCATAGGTGAGGGCGCGGTCGATGATGGGCTTGCCATATTTGTGCTCGCCGATCTGGAGATAGGGCGTGTCTTCCGTCGCCTCGATATAATTGCCGGCAGAATAGATCTGGAAGAGGCGGAGCTCGCCATTGCCGACCTGCCCTCCCATCAGGATCGAGACGCTGAACTCGCCCGACTGCGCCTCGAGCGAGGGACCGTCGAGGCGATAGACCTCGCGCACCGCCTCGCCCATGAGCTGCGCGGCGCGCACCATGGTGGGAACCGTGTGCAGCGTCTCGAGCTCGTCCGAGCCGCGCACCCGCACCCCCTGCTCCGTCGCCATGTTGATCGCGGCCTGGCTGACGGCGAGGTTGCCTGCCGTCATCAATCCGATCACCCGGTCGCCCGGATGCTCGATGATACTGAGCTTGCGGAAGGTGGAAATATTGTCGACGCCGGCATTGGTGCGCGTGTCCGCCAGCATCACGAGGCCGCCTTCAAGCCGAAGCGCGACGCAATAAGTCATTCTCGTCTCCAGATATCGCCGGCGTCCGCGCCGGTCTCATTTCATTTGCCGCTCACTGCTGGGCAGCACCGGCATCGACCCGAAGCCGGACTTCCATCGTTTCCTCGCCGCCACCGCGCCGGAGCCCGCGAACGGGTGCGGCCTCCAGATAATCGAGGCCGCAAGCGACACGGACATGCGCGTCGGTCGGGCAGATACGGTTGGCGACGTCGAATCCGACCCAGCCAAGGCCATCAATATAAGCCTCGGCCCATGCGTGGCTAGCCTCATATTCAGTGTCCACGTCGTCCCAGAGATAGCCGCTGACATAGCGCGCCGGCAGCCTCTCCGCGCGGGCCGCCGAAACGAAGACATGGGTATGGTCCTGGCAGACGCCGTAGGAGTGGGAAAGCGCTTCCGCAGCGGTCGTTGCCGCATGGGTCTCTCCGATCCGGTAATCGACCGCATCGCGGACAGCGCCCATCAGCCGGTGCGCGAAGTCGAGCGCCGAACCGTCGGAAAGCCGCTTCGCCTCCGCGGCAAGCGTCCGGATTGCCTCGTCGGGCGCGGTCAAATCCGTCTGGCGAAGGAAGAAGGACGGCGGGAAAGGCTCCACCGTGCCGCGAACCACGCCGCTCGCATCGGCCGTTTCGACCTCGCCCGCAATGCTCAGCGTGACCTCGCTGTGATGGCGGTCGATATAGAGCGTCTGGAAAAGATTGTCATAAGCATCCCGCCCTTCGGTGAGTTTGGCGAAGGGAGGCACGGAAAGCTGCCACGACAGCACTTTCTGCGCATCGCTGTCCTGTGGCTGCACGCGCAGAACCTGCATGGAGTAATTGGCTTCCACCGCATAGCGGTAGGTCGTTTCCTGGCGAATCTTGATACGCATGTCCGCATACTACCCCAAAAGATAGCTGCGGCTGATTTCCAGTCCGAGGCGATCGTTGGTCTCGATATGCTCGCTCAGGAACTCATGCAGCCCCTGGCGGAATATGTCCTCGACCTTGCCAAAGCGCAGCCTCGAATAGATCTGGCCGGCGACACGGTGGCACTCGTGACGCTGGCCGTATTCCTCGCCGAGCTTGTCCAGGCACTCCTTGATCTCAGCCGCACAACTGATGAGCGAGCGCGGCATTTCCTCACGCATGACGAGGAACTCGGCGATAAGCCAGGGCTTCAAGCCTTCCCGGTAGACGGCATTGTAGCCGCGATAGCCGGAAACGGCCCGCAGGATCGACGCCCACTGATAGTAGTCAATGCCACCGCCGACTTCGGCATGCTCCGGCAGCAGAACATGGTACTTCACGTCGAGAATGCGCGCTGTGTTGTCGCTACGCTCGATGAAGGTTCCGAGCCGCGAGAAATAGAAGCTGTCCCGGCGAAGCATCGTCGCCACGGTTCCGCCGGTGAAGAGCAGCGAACAGTCCTTCACCCAGTCGAGAAAGCGGTGAAGGCCGCTGCCGCGCACGCGCGTCTCGTTCCAGCGCGGCAGTTCGAGCCACGCCGAATTGAGGCATTCCCATTGTTCGGTGGTGAGCGCGGTGCGCACGGCGCGCGCATTGCGCCGCGCCGTCTCGATGCAATTGCGGATGCTCGACGGGTTCTCTGTATCGAAGGCGAGATAGGAGATGACGTTCTCCGGTGTCGCCTCTTCGTGCTTCCGGTAGAAGTCCTCCTCCGCGCCGGAGACGATGACGGCCGACTGCCATTCGGACCCGTCCGCATCCGTGCCGGACGGCATGAGCGAGAGACGGTCGGTGACACGGAGCATGCGTGCGAGATTCTCCGCCCGCTCCATATAGCGCGAAATCCAGTAGAGATTGTCCGCGGTGCGGGCAAGCATCATGGCGCTAGTCCTTCAACACCCAGGTGTCCTTCGTGCCGCCGCCCTGGCTCGAATTGACGACGAGCGATCCTTCGCGCATGGCGACGCGCGTCAACCCGCCCGGCACGACGCGAATGTCGGCACCAGAAAGAATGAAGGGCCTGAGATCGACGTGACGCGGGGCGACGCCTTCATTGACGAAGGTCGGGCAAGTGGAAAGCGCGAGCGTGGGTTGGGCGATGTATTTTTCCGGCGCGGCCTTCACCCTTGCGCCGAAGGCCTCGATTTCCTCTTTCGTGGATTTCGGCCCCACAAGCATGCCGTAACCGCCGGAGCCGTGGACCTCCTTCACGACGAGCTCGGCGAGATGATCGAGCACGTAGGCCGCATCGTCCTTTTCGCCGCAGCGCCATGTCGGCACGTTCTTCAGGATCGGCTTCTCGCCGAGATAGAACTCCACCATGCCGGGCACATAGGTGTAGATCGCCTTGTCATCGGCGATACCCGCGCCCACCGCATTGGTGAGGTTCACGTTTCCCGCACGGTAGGCATTCATCAGTCCGGCAACGCCGAGAACCGAATCCGGCCTGAAGGTGAGCGGGTCGAGGAACTCGTCGTCGACACGCCGGTAGATCACGTCGACGCGCTTCGGCCCCTGCGTCGTGCGCATATAGACGATGTCGTCCATGACATAGAGGTCGGGGCCCTCGACGAGTTCGACGCCCATCTGGTCGGCGAGGAACGAGTGTTCATAATAGGCGCTGTTGTAGATGCCGGGCGTGAGCACAACGACGGTCGGCTCGCCCGGACAGTTGCGCGGCGCGACCGAGGTGAGCGTGCGCATCAGCTCGTCGCAATAATGATCGACCGGGGCGACGTTGTAGCGCGAGAAGAGATCGGGGAAAATCCGCATCGTGATCTCTCGGTTCTCCAGCATGTAGGAGACCCCCGACGGCGTGCGGCAATTGTCTTCCAGCACATAAAAGTCTTCCGCGCCGACGCGCACCATGTCGATGCCGGCAATATGCGTATAGACATTCTGCGGCACAGAGACGCCCTGCATCTGGTAGCGATAGGTGTCGTTGAGGAGAACCTGGTCGCGCGGAACGAGGCCCGCGCGGAGAATTTCCTGCCCGCCATAGACGTCCGCAATGAAGGCGTTGAGTGCCTTCACGCGCTGGATGAGCCCTTCCGAGATGAGCCGCCACTCGGCCGCCTCGATGATGCGGGGGATGATGTCGAATGGAATGATGCGTTCGGGATCGCCGCCCTCGCCATAGACCGCGAAGGTGATGCCGATACGGCGAAAGAAGGTTTCGGCTTCCTCGCGCCTCAGCGTGAGGATGTCGAGCGGCGTCTCCTCCAGCCAGGACTGCAGCTTGCGGTATGCCTGCCGGACATCGCCGCCCGGTCCTCCCATTTCGTCAAAGATGGCGTGCGCCATCGACTCTCCTGCCAGTGTGGCTTTGGCTCTGCCTTTTGAGCCTATAGGGAGAGCAAAAGCGATGCCATGCTCGCGAACCGGTCATTCAGGCGAATTGCAGGCAGAAGACACCTTGCCGCGACCAGTTTTGCGAGCCCGGCGGGCAAAGGAACGCCGCGAAAAGAGGCAGTCTGCCCAGTGCGGCGGCTAACGCCCGCGAAGACGCTGGAGCAATTCATGTGTCGGGTAGCCGTCC
>JAGUWA010000085.1 GCA_020062605.1 Parvibaculum sp.
AACCCATGCCGAGGATCGCGACCTTGTCCTTGATACCTGCCGCCATGTTCGTTCTCCCTATTCGGCCGCCTGGCCCGTTTGTGATTTTGTTTCGCTCGCCGCTACCGGCACCGCCTTCCAGAAATAGCGGCGGAACCCGCGCATCTCATCGAATTCCTTGATCCGGAAAACGAGCTTAACTTCCATGCCGGAATCGACGGTACCGACCTCGACATCGGTGAAATCCATCATGATCCGGCCACCTTCCTCGAAGACGACCATGCCGTAATGGTTCGGCGGATTCATGCTGAAGGAGAGGAAGTCCGCAGACCAGGACAGGATCTTCGCCTTCTTTTCGGCGAACTTGTACGGCTCCTGTGTATCGACCGTGTGTTTGTTCGGATTGACCGAAATGCGCGAGCGAGGAAACTGGACAACGCCGGTCTCGGTACAGCGACCGCCTACGAGACCCATGAGCATGTCCTCGTTCCGGTAGAGCGTGGTGAGCGCGGTCTTTTTGTCCTGCTCCGCGCGCATGCCCCTTTCCCACTCGATCAGGCCGTTGAAGGTGAGGAACTTCATGTAGTTCGTCTCCTCCACCCGGTTCCGTAGCGAGCCGGTAATGCCCCGCTTGCTCGCCTGAGTGGAGAGATTTTCCGTCACCTCGAAAACAAGCGCATCGCAGCCACCACCGAAATGAAGCAAGAGCACCTTGTCGCCCGGCTTGGCCTCCGTCTGCAGCGTATGGACGAGCATGACGAGAGAATGCGCAACGCCGGTCTCGCCGCAATTCGCGGCCAGCGTATCGCGGGCGGCTTCCGGGGCAATCCCGGAGCGTTTTGCGAGTTGCTGGACGAACTTGTCACCGAACGCGCACGGAAGAACGAAATGTTTGATTTCTTCGGCGCTTACAGAGGAATTTTCAAGCGCTGCCTTCACTGCCCGAGGCACGATTTTCGCGAAGCCCTCGTCGCGAATCCAGCGTTCTTCCCAGTTGTAATCGAACTCTTCCGTATCGCCCCGGAAATGATCGACAAAGTCGAGCGTGAGGCTGGCGCCGCCCAGATAGGCGGCGATGATGTTCTCGGTACCGACGGAAAGCGCCGCGGCACCGTCGCCGAAATCGAGTTCCTGCGCCGTCACTGCTTTCGTCTTGCGGTGATCGGAGGCAAGGACCAGCGCGTTCTTTACTTCTCCACCCCTGACCGCGGAAAGCGCCTGCATAAGGGCCGACGTGCCGGCACGCTGCGTTGAGGCGACATCAATGGCGCGGACACGTTCGTCGAGAGTAAGCGCCGCCGAAATGATACCGCTGTTCAGGCGGTCCTTGAACGGCATCGTCGTGGAACCGAAATAGAGCGCATCCACATGGCTTCGGTCGTCATCGGGGCCGAGCAGGTCACGGGCGGCTTCGACAGCCATCGTCACCGAGTCCTCGTCCCAGTTCGCCATGGAACGCTCGCCTTTCCCCTTGCCGAGGAAATTGGGCGCTACCCAGGCGTTTGCCTGAACGATCGATTTTCGCTGCAGCCTGAGGCGCGGGATATATCCGCCAAAGCCGGTCAATCCCACCATCTGTTGGGCCATACGTCTCCCCTTCCATTCGTGCCGGTCGTTGTTTTTCAGGAGTTTACCGAGCTTGATGGGCTGGCCACAACAGTCCGATTTTCCGGCAGATTTCTGCCAGTTATACGCTGCGTCAACGTCCCGGATTCGAGGGCACAGGGCACAGATGTTTAAAGCATGAACACACAACAAGGGGTGCCTTAACAAATTGATAGCGGCTCCCGGGCTTATCTCTTGGGGTACTGCATTGGATCAGGACTATGCGGCTGCCAACCAACGAACCGGCATCTCAGGGCGTCGCTATCGCTCCGGCTGCGGCCACCCGGCCGGGCCAGGACGAGGTTGCGGGCAAGAAGACGAGACAAAGGTCGATCTGGCCCCTTGCCGCTGTTCTCGCCATCTTCTGTCTGGCGATGCTCAGTCTTCTTTTTGCAGGGTCGCTTGAGCTGGACCGCTTCGCCCGCAATCAGGCGCACAGTCTTGCGGAAACGGCCGTCGCCAAGTCCGTTACGGACGTCGCGTTCATCACACGCGACTACGGGTTCTGGGATGCCGCGGTCGCCAATCTTGCCGAGAGCTTCGATGCAGAGTGGGCAAACGACAACGTCGGCGAATACGCTTCAGACGCACTAAGTATGTCCGGGACGTTTGTGCTCGGGCCCAACAATGAAACGGTCTATGCGATGAAGGACGGGACCGTATCGTCGGACTCTTCCCTTTTCTCTCCGTCCCCCTCGCTTCTCCGGCTCGCGACCCTTGCGCGAACAACATCGTGGGACGATCCACAGGCAGTTTCGTCCTTCGTGCTCATCGACGGCGAGGTATTCGTTGCTTCAGCCTCGGTCATTACGCCGGAGAAGCCTGAACCGCAGATCGTCGGGTCCTTCACACGCTGCGTATTGATCTTTCTTCGTGCGCTCGACGACGAAAGCGTTGCGGAATTGGGCGCTTCCTATCTGCTCCCTGACCTGCGGCTCCAATCCGGCGAGGCAGATGACGGATTCGACTCGTTGCCGCTGCTTGACGACCGGGATCAAGCCGTCGTCCACCTTGCATGGCGAACACCGGTCCCCGGACAGACCTTTCTTAAACAAACGGCGCCCTGGATGGCCGCCATCTTTCTGGTCCTTGCCGGCCTCATCGTCATGGCCCTGAAGCGTGCCTATGCACAGGCTGCCGTGGTGGAGCGGTTGAACGACGAACTCCTCCAGCGATCGAGGGACCTGGAACACAGCCAGCGCAACCTGATGAAAGCATTGGAAGTCGCTGTTGAGGCCAATAAGGCCAAGGCAGACTTTCTGGCTGTTATGAGCCATGAGTTGCGAACCCCGCTCAACGCCGTAATCGGCTTTTCGGATCTGATTCGGAATCAAGCCTTCGGTCCGGTAGGACATCGGAAATACGTCGAATATGGAAATGACATTTTCATCAGCGGCCAGCATTTGCTTTCGCTTATTTCCGAAATCCTGGACATCACGCGCGCCAACGCAGGAACGCTGACGCTCGACCTCCATGCCGTCGATTTGGCGGAACTTACCGACAAGTGTCTGACGCTGATGACTCCCCAAGCCGCCCGTCAACGGATATCGGTCGATGTCGTGAACAGAGGCGGCCCCAACATCGTGCTGGGCGACGAAGTGCGTCTAACCCAGATACTCACAAACCTGATCAACAATGCGATGAAAAGCTCGCCGGAAGGCGGGCGTATCCGCGTCAAGATATCCCCAGTTAGGCCAGGAGAAATCGCTCTGCGGGTGATCGACAAGGGCTGCGGTATTCCGAAAAACGAGCTGGCTAATGTGACGGAGCCCTTCCGTCAGGCGGGAACCTATCAGACCCGTTTCAATCCCTATTCTTCAGAAAATTCGGGAACGGGACTCGGTCTTGCGATCGTGAAGCGCCTGACAGAAGCGCATGGCGGAAAACTGCACATCGCGAGCAAAGTGGGGCTGGGGACCCTCGTGGAGGTCACCCTCCCTCGGCACGAAGGCGTCTGCGCGGAAGGTGACGCCGAGAACAAGACCGCCACGGGTTAGGCGTCGTTCTCCACGACAAAGCAGGCGATCTTGCGCGCTTCGAGCGCGCGGCAAGCCGATTTGGCATCGTCCACGCGTTCAAATCCGCCCGCCCTGAGCCTGTAGAAAATCCCCCGCTCACCAAGATCTGCTTTCTGAATGGCATAAGACGAGCCGCCGACGACCGGCGCCGCCTGCGCCGCCATTTCCGCCCAGGCGCGGCTTGCAAGCGCCGCTTCGCGGAAAGCCCCAAGCTGAACGCGATAGCGAGCCTCGGAAAGGCCTGACGCTGCGGGTGGCACTGCCGCAAGCTGGATAGGTCTCCGTTCCGAAACCGGTTCGCTCTCCCGGAGCGACCCCGTCGTCAGTTCGCCGGATGGTGGCGAGACCTCTGCCACTGCAGTGGGGGGTGTCTCGTCCTTCGGCGGGAACCGGGTCGCCGTCGTGCGCCAGCCACCGATGCTCGCTACGCGGATGATCTGCCCGCGTTCGTGTCCGGACGCCGCAGTCTGGAACGGAGTGAGCGCGGCGGGAACGACCTGCGGATTGGTAGTGGTCTCTGTTGATCCGTCATCATTGGCCGCGAGCATGGGCGAGATCGCGTTAAGCTTCGCCGCCGCGAGCTCGAACTCCGGATCGATATCCAGTGCTTGCTGCAGGTCATTCGCCGCAAATGCCAATTGACCGCTCTGCTCGAAGGATAGTGCCCGGCCGAAGAGCGGCAGCTTCCGGTCCCGACCCTTCATGTTGTCGATGGCGGTTGTGTAGTGCTCGATAGCGGAGACGTAGTCACCGCGCCGACGCTCCAGATTGGCAAGGTTGTGATAGGCGACGGCGTAATCCGGCGCGAGCCTGATCGCTTCGAGGTAGTCCCTTTCGGCCGCGGCTTCTTGTCCGGCGTTGGCAAGCGCAATACCGCGGTTGTAGTAGGTCTTTGGGAGAACCTTGCCCGGCAGCGCGGCACTGTCGATGGCCTTCGCGTAATCGGATATGGCGGCATCCCGCTGGCCGGTCTTCTGCAGCGCAACCGCGCGGTGGTGATAGGCAAGCGCCCTGCCCTCCGACGTCAGGCCGCCACTGTCGAGCGCACTCGAGAACTCCGCCACGGCCCGGTCGTAGACACCGCGCTCAATGGCGTCGGTGCCAGCTTGCATGAGAGCTGCCGCTTCCGCCTCCGCGCTATCCGCTCGAACGGAAATTGACGACGCCAGCACCCCTCCCGTGATCGCAAGCAGAAACACACCGCATGCGGCGCCTCGGCGCCCCGCTCGTCCAATGCCTCGTAGTCTGGATAGTTGCCGCATCGACCGGCCCTCCTCGAAAGGCGACAGCGGTGAATCTTCGTGAATTTTATCACGCGCGTCGGACGACCATATCCGAAGGCGGATTTGTATAGATGATTCATGAACTTAGGGGATCAGGCCCGCTTCGTTCGCCGGAGGAAATGCTGCGAATCGCAGCTATTCGACAGTTACCGACTTGGCGAGGTTTCGCGGCTGATCGACGTCCGTGCCTTTCGAGACCGCCGTGTGATAGGCGAGAAGCTGCACGGGGATGGCGTTGACGATGGGCGCGATGAGCGGATCGACGGAAGGTACTTCAATTGTAGCCCAGAGCCCGGACCCCGCACGCGCGATGCCCTCACGGTCCGCAATGAGCACGACATGCCCGCCTCGCGCGATCACTTCCTGCATGTTGGAAATGGTCTTCTCGAAGAGACTGTCGACCGGGGAAATCACGACCACCGGCACTTCCTCGTCGATGAGCGCAATGGGGCCGTGCTTCAGCTCGCCTGCCGCATATCCCTCGGCGTGGATATAGGAAATTTCCTTGAGCTTGAGCGCGCCCTCGAGCGCGATCGGATAATTGTGGCCACGGCCGAGATAGAGCACGTCGCGCGCCTTGGCGATTTCCGCGCTCAACGCCTGTATGGCGTGATCCTGGGTCAGTGCTTCGGCAACGTGCCGCGGAACCTCCATCAGGGTGCGCACGATGCGCGTCTCGTCCGATGCGGAAATGACGCCGCGCGCGAGGCCCATCCGGACTGCGAGAACGGCGAGCGTCGTGAGCTGGCAGGTGAACGCCTTTGTCGACGCAACACCGATCTCCGGACCGGCAAAGGTAGGCAAGATCGCGTCCGATGCCCGCGCGATGGAGGACTCGGTCACATTCACGATCGACAGGATCGTCTGCCCCTGTGAGCGGCAGTATTGAAGCGCGGCCAGCGTATCGGCCGTCTCTCCGGACTGAGAGATGAAGATGGCAAGTCCTCCCTCCGGCATCGCGGCCTCGCGATAGCGGAACTCGGAGGCTATATCGATTTCGACCGAGACCCGGGCATATTTCTCGAACCAGTATTTGGCGACGAGCCCTGCATAATAGGCCGTGCCGCAGGCAATGATCGTCACGCGGGGAACGGATGCGAGATCTGCCGGCAAGGCAATTTCCCGCAGGCTGTCTTTGAGTGGATCGATATATTCCGAAAGCGTGTGGCCGATCACCTCTGGCTGCTCGAAGATTTCCTTCGCCATGAAGTGACGGTGATTGCCCTTGTCGACAAGTGCCGCGGAAACATCCGTGATCTTCACCGGACGCTTCACGATCCGCCCTTCGGCATCGTGGATCGTGGCTCCGCTACGTGTGATCTCGACCCTGTCTCCTTCTTCAAGGAATGTGACACGGTTCGTCATCGGCGCGAGCGCGAAGGCGTCGGAGCCAAGATACATCGCCTTCTCGCCATAGCCGACCGCAAGCGGGCTGCCACGTCTGGCGCCGATCATGAGTTCTTCTTCGCCGCGGAAGATGATCCCGAGCGCGAAAGCGCCTTCAAGCTCGCCGATCGCCCTGGCAGCCGCTTCTCGAGGAGCGAGGCCCTTGTCGAGGTAGTACGTCACGAGATGGGCAATAACTTCACTGTCCGTTTCAGTCGAAAAAACCGCACCGTCGGCGGTGAGCCGTTCCCTGAGCTCCCGGAAATTTTCGATAATGCCGTTGTGAACGATCGCCACACGGTCCGTTGCATGCGGATGTGCGTTCCGTTCCGTAGGCGCACCATGTGTCGCCCAGCGTGTATGGCCAATGCCGATCGTCCCGTCGAGCGGTGAGGCCTCAAGCGCTTTTTCGAGATTGTACAGCTTGCCCTCGGCGCGCCGGCGCTCGATTTTGCCGTGCGACAGGGTTGCGATACCGGCGCTGTCATAGCCGCGATATTCGAGCCGCTTCAGCGCTTCGAGAATAACCGGGGCAACGGGCTCCGTTCCGATGATGCCGACAATGCCGCACATGTTTACTCGCCCGAGGATGTTTTTTTGATGCCTTCGTACTTCGCCCGGAAGGCAGCTGCCCAGCCAGGTTTCTCCATCTGCCGCCCTCGCGCAACCGCAAGCGCATCCGGACTCACATCCTTCGTGACCACGCTGCCCGAACCGAGATAGGCGCCGTCTCCGATCTTCACGGGTGCGACGAGCGAGGAGTTCGAACCGACAAAGGCGCCGGCGCCGATATCGGTGAAGAACTTGTTGTAACCGTCGTAGTTGCAGGTGATCGTGCCGGCGCCGATATTCGCCCCCGCACCGACGCGCGCGTCGCCGATATAGGAGAGGTGATTGATCTTCGCCCCCTCCTCGATTTTGGCCTTCTTCGTCTCTACGAAGTTTCCGATCCGCGCCTTGCGGCCGATTTCGGAGCCCGGCCGGATGCGCGCGAATGGCCCGATCTGCGCTCCTTCCGAAACCTTCGCTCCTTCGAGATGAGAGAAAGCTTTGATGTGAACGCCATCCGCGATCTCGCAACCGGGACCGAAGACGACGTTCTGACCGACGGTGACGTCGCGACCGAGCTTCGTATCGAAGCTCAAATAGACCGTATCGGGATCAAGGAAGGTGACGCCCTCAGCCATGGCAGCCCGGCGCATCCGCTTCTGAAGTGACGCCTCGGCCGCAGCGAGGTCCGCACGGCTGTTCACGCCCTGAATGTCCGCTTCCGGACAGGTAACGCAAATGCAGTCGAGGCCCGCGTCGCGCCCAAGCGCCACGAGGTCGGTCAGATAATATTCGCGCTGCGCATTGTCGTTGGTGAGGCTCCCGAGGAGCGTACCGAAATGCCGCGCCGGGACCGCCATGGGTCCACCAAAGCAGAGCTGGATGCTGCGCTCCGCCTCGGTTGCGTCCTTGTGCTCGACGATCCGGCGGACCTTGCCGTCTTCGAGCACGACGCGCCCATAGCCGGTCGGGTCTGCCGCCTCAAAACCAAGGATCACGATGTTGCCGCTCTTTCGGCAAGTGTCCGACATGTCCGCAAGCGTCTCCGCGCGGACGAGCGGCGTATCGCCGAAGACCACGAGAACGACGCCGTCTTCATGAGTGATTTCCGGCAGCGCCGTGCGGGCTGCGTCGCCCGTCCCCCGCTGGTTCAACTGCACGACGACGGAAAGGTCCTGCCGCACGCTGCAGGCGTAGGTCGCTACTTCGTCCATGTCGGGACCGACGACGAGAACCGTGTTTGCATCGCGGCCGAACGTGGTGTTCGCCAGGACATGCCCGAGCATCGGCCGGCCGGCAATTTCATGCAGCACCTTCGGCAGGTTCGATTTCATGCGGGTGCCTTTGCCCGCCGCAAGGATGACGATGCTATGGGCGTTCGACGTCATGGCCTTGATGCTTCTCCTTGTCTCGAATTCCGTGCCGCGCGGCCGAAATGTGCATCTCCCGGCTCCGGCCTGGAAATGAATTTATGTTTCACTATGTTGCCCTGATTCATTCAGGAATACGTTAAGGGAAACGTCAGCGATTGCGCTCGCGGAGATGCTTCTCCCAGGCAAGCGCATGGGTCACGATCGTATCGAGATCGTCGTAAGCGGGCCGCCAGCCGAGAGCCCTTTTGACACGCGCCGGGTCCGAGACGATCGACGCCGGGTCGCCGGCACGCCGGGGCGCCTGCCGGATTTCAAAGGGATGCCCGGCCGCACGTTCCACCGCCCCTAGAACCTCACGAACCGAGAAGCCGTGACCGTATCCGCAATTTGCGACGATGCTGTCTCCGCCCTTTCGCAGGTAGTGGAGCGCCGCGGTATGCGCGTTGGCAAGATCGCTGACATGGATGTAGTCCCGGACGCAGGTGCCGTCCGGTGTCGGATAGTCGTCGCCAAACACTTCGAGGTAAGGTCTCTGGCCAAGCGCGGTCTGACAGGCAACCTTGATCAGATGCGTTGCATTCGCCGTCGACTGGCCGACGCGTCCCATTGGATCTGCGCCCGCCACGTTGAAATACCGCAGGGCTGCATAGGTCAGGTCATGTGCCGCCGCCACGTCCTGCAACATCCACTCCGTCATGAGCTTGGAGCGGCCATAGGGCGACATCGGTTTGAGAGCCGCCTCTTCCGTCGCCGGCGAGACTTCGAGCATTCCATAGACGGCGGCGGTTGAGGAAAAGATGAAATGCCGAACGCCACCGGCAACGCAGCTTTCGATCAACGAGCGCGATTTGGCGGTGTTGTTGAGATAGTACTTCAGTGGATCGCTGACGGACTCCGGCACAATGATGGAGCCCGCGAAATGGACGACCCCTTCGACAGCATGGTCGCGCAGGATGCGGTCGACTAGCGCTTCGTCGGCGATATCTCCGGTATAGAGCTTGGCCGCGTCCTGGACCGCCCAGTCAAATCCGGTGGAGAGATTGTCGAGAACGACAACTTCCTCGCCCGCGTTGAGGAGATCGATGACGGCGTGGCTGCCGATATAGCCCGCGCCGCCAGTTACCAGGATGCTCATGGCTCACCTTGCCTGAAACGTGACGTAGGCGAGGTTATACCTTGAATTTCGTCTCCACATAGTTGACGAGCATCGCCACGGACTCTTCCACCGGAAGCGCCGACGTATCGACCACAAGTTCGGGGTTCTCGGGCGCTTCATACGGCGCGGAAATGCCGGTGAAATCCTTGATTTCACCCGCACGGGCCTTCTTGTAGAGGCCCTTCGGGTCTCGCGCCTCGCAGGTCGCGACATCGGCCTTCACAAAAATCTCGTGAAAGTCCTTGTCGGACGCCTGCCGGGCACGGTCGCGGTCCGAGCGGTAGGGCGAAATGAAGGAGGTGATCACGATCACCCCTGCGCGCGCGAAGAGCGCCGCCACTTCGCCGACGCGACGGATGTTTTCAGCCCTGTCTTCCGGCGAAAAGCTCAGATTGGCATTGAGGCCGTGGCGAACGTTATCCCCGTCCAGCACATAGACGTTATACCCCTTGTCGAAGAGCTTTTTCTCAAGCGCCACGGCGACGGTCGACTTGCCGGCGCCAGACAGCCCCGTGAACCAGAGGACGCCGCCTTTATGGCCATTGCGGAAGATGCGCTGCTCGGCGGTGACGCCGTGTTCGACGCGCGTGATATTCGTAGAACGGGAGGTGATGAGGCCGCGCTGGTCTGCATAACCTTCCATCGACACAATACCGCCGCCGGCGATGTCGTATTTGTCGATGAGAACGAAGCGGCCGGTACGCGGCGCAGTGGCGAACTCGTCGAGCGCCAGCATGCGTCGCGCGCGAATGACGATTTCGGCAACCTGGTTGCGTTCCACCTGATGCGAGGAGGTGTTGGACAGGTCGCTCGTGTCGATGATGCTCTCGATCGACTGAATGGTGACCGGCGCCTCGAGCGTGCCGAGTTTGATGCGATAGCTCTTGCCCTTGGTCATCGGCTCCTGCCCGAGCCAGAATATCCGGGCACGGAACACATCCGTCTCGATCGGCGCCCCCTCGGCATGGCTGATGAGCTCGCCACGCTCGACGAATATCTGCTCATCGAGCGTAATGCCCACGGACTCGCCCGCGATCGCCTCGGTCGGTGCCTGCTTTCCGGGCACTGTCGACCAGTATTCGATGGATTTGACGCGCGCCTTCTTGTTGGACGGAGAGAACACGATCTCGTCGCCGACAGCGAAGCGGCCTTCTTCGATGCGGCCGGCGATGATGCGGCGGTGATCGAATTTGTAGACGTCCTGAACAGGGAACCGCAGCGGCCGGTCGACCGGAGAGGCATTCGGCATGAAGCTGTCGAGCGCCTTCACCACGGTCGGACCCTTGTACCACGCCATGGCGTCGGATGGCGTCACGATGTTGTCGCCCGCGCGTGCCGATACCGGGATGACGAAGGTCGGCGTCACGCCGATGGAGGTGAGGTAGTCGCGATATTCCTGCTCGATCAGATCGAACTGATCTTTCTCGTAGTTGATCAGGTCCATCTTGTTGACGGCAACGGCGACCTGCCGGATGCCCAGGAGATGCAACAGATAGCCGTGACGGCGCGACTGTTCGCGCACGCCCTCGGCGGCATCGATGATGAGGAGCGCCGCATCGGACTGCGCCGCGCCGGTGATCATGTTCTTCAGGAATTCCTTATGGCCCGGCGCATCGATGATCGTGTAGTCGCGCGCGTCCGTCTTGAACCAGATCTGGCTCGTGTCGATGGTGATGCCCTGGTCGCGCTCCGCCTGCAGCGCATCCATGAGAAAGGCCCATTCGAAGGGAACGCCGCGGCGCTCGCACATCGCCTTGATGGACTCGTATTTGCCGTCCGGCAGCGAGCCCGTATCGTGGAACATGCGGCCGACAAGCGTGGACTTGCCATGGTCGACATGGCCGACGATGACGATACGCAGCAAGTCGCGCATCGAGGACGGGTTCTGATTCACGGCGGCAAGCCTCACCTTGGCTTCGGATGCTTCGGGCATATGCACTCTCCCTTACAGATAGCCGTCGGCGCGAAGGCGCTCGAAAGCATCTTCCGACTCGTGGTCCATGGCGCGGCCGGAACGCTCGGAGATCCTGGTCGTCCGAAGTTCTTCGATGATCTCCTCGATGGTGGTTGCAGTGCTCGCCACCGGGGAGGTGATGTCCTTGTCGCCAAGCGAACGGAAGCGCTTTCCGTCCTTGGCGAAATAAAGCGGGATCGTCGGGATCTGTTCGCGCAGCGTGTAGAGCCAGATGTCGATTTCCGTCCAGTGCAGCAGCGGGTGCACGCGAATATGCGTACCCGGAGGGAAATCCGTCTTGAACTGGTCCCAGAATTCGGGCGGCTGGTCCTTGAAGTCCCACTGGCCGGTCGCGCCGCGCGGACTGAAGACACGCTCCTTGGCGCGGGTCGCTTCTTCGTCGCGGCGAATGCCGGCGAAGAGCGCGTTGAACTTGTGCTTCTCGATGGCCTTCTTGAGACCTGCCGTCTTGCGCGCAGCCGAACGTGCGGCCGGCGGCAGCGTATCGTCGATTTCCTCAAGCGGCGGGCAGAGCTCGCGGATGAAGTTCAGGTTCCACTCCGCCGCATAGCGATCGCGGAACTCGTACATTTCCGGAAACTTCTTTTCCGTGTCGACATGCATCACCGGAAAAGGAACGTGGCCGAAGAATGCCTTCCGCGCGAGCCAGATCATGACGTTGGAGTCCTTCCCCAACGACCACAGCATCGCAATATTCTCGATCCGGTTGAACGCTTCGCGGAAGATGAAAATGCTCTGG
>JAGUWA010000240.1 GCA_020062605.1 Parvibaculum sp.
AGGGTCTTGCCGGTGCCCGGCGGCCCGACCAGCAACACGCCTTTCGGCACGCGCGCGCCGAGCTTGCCGTACTCTTCCGGCGCCTTCAGGAACTCGACGATCTCCTGCAACTCCTCCTTCGCCTCGTCAACACCGGCCACGTCGCGGAAGCCGACCTTGGTGTCAGTCTCCACGTAGACCTTGGCCTTGCTCTTGCCGATCGACATCAGCCCGCCGAAGCCCTGCCGCTCCGCAAAGCGGCGGATTACGAACATCCAGAGGGCAAAGAAGAGCAGGACGGGTACGATCCAGGAGAGCAGGGTGCTGAGCCACGTGTTTTCGAAGGTGCCCGTATATTCGATGCCGGTGCCGCTCAGACGCTCCGCGAGCCTGGGTTCCACGCGCGTGGTGATGAAATGGCTCTTGCCGTTCTGAGGCTGGGTGAAGGTGCCGCGGATGTAGTCCCTGCCGACCACAACGTCCCGGACCAGTCCCTCATCCACATACCGTTCGAATCGGCTGTAGGGGATAGGCTCGACCGATTGCGTCTGAACCCAGAGATCGCGCAGCAGGATCACCCCGAAAAAGGCCAGAACGACATACCATAGGTTGATTTGTGTCTTGCGTTCCATGACGGTTTCTCCAAAGGCCTCACGTCTGGAGCTGAAATGAAAGGCAAAATCCACCTCGATATAGCCCTCGGGTGGACCGGTTCAATATTCAACGGTCAGGTTAAGTAAGGGTCTTGACAAGCGGAAAATCGCGCCCAAATCGGCGATTGCGGGATGCCACCGACGGGTCCCGGGGCAAGAAATGGCAAGTCCGACCGGCAGGGTTGGGCGCGAGCACGTTGCTTCGCGACGGAAGGATGTGCGCCTAGTCATTGATTGTCGCTCGGTTCGGTTGTAGCCGGGCCGCGTCGAACAGAGTCAGGCCTTGTCCGTCTCTTGCTCTTCCTTCCCGACCCGGCAGGATACCCCCGCACCTTGAGGTTCCACAACCGGCATCGAGCCGTGGCGCGCATGCACATGCGCGCGCAGGGGCGGTGCGCGGTTGACCGAGAGGATCGTGAACGAAGGAGGAAGAGCAATGCAGCTGACACAGATCGGCCGCACCGGTCGGGATTCCTTTGCCGAGATGCGGCAGCTTCAAACCGAAATGAACCGGCTCTTCGACAACGCCGGTGTATTTCCCGCAGTGCAGGTCTATCCGCCGGTCAATCTCTGGATTGGCGACAGCAGCGTCGTTGTGACCGCGGAACTGCCGGGCCTGTCCGCCGAAGATGTGGATCTCACCATCCGCGAGGACGTGCTCACCATGCGCGGAGAACGGCGTCAGGCGGAAGAAGCCGAACACGCCGGCTGGCATCGTCGCGAACGACCCTACGGCACCTTTTCGCGCACGATCGGCCTGCCGTTCCGGGTCGATCCAGACCGGGTCCAGGCGAAATTCGAGAACGGTGTGCTTGAGGTCGAGATGCAGCGCCCCGAGGCGGACCGTCCGCGCAAGATCGCGATCAACGGGAAGTAATGACTACGGAAAGGAGGCAACCATGGCCCAGGAAATGACGACCACGGCGAAACGCGAGGTCACGCCCGCAGAGCGGGGAGAGGTGACCCGCTCCACGGTGGTTTACAGGCCCGATACCGACATCTACGAGACCGAGGACCATGTGGTCCTCGTCGCGGATATGCCGGGCGTCGCGCCCGCGGATGTTGACGTCAACCTGGAACGCCGCGTCCTGACCATCCGCGGTCATGTCCATCGGCAGGCGCACGACGGCTATCGGCGCGTGCATGCCGAGTACGGCGAAGGCGATTACGAGCGCGTCTTCACCCTCTCCGAGGAGATCGACCGCGACCGTATCGAGGCCAGTCACAAGAATGGCGTTCTGACGCTGAAGATGCCGAAGGCGGAGTCGGCCAAGACCCGGAAGATCACGGTCAAGGCCGCCTGACACCGTCGGCACCGAGCAAGCAAGAGAAGGAGGTTGAAATGCAGATCAGTGATCTCATTCCCTGGGGCCGCGACCGCAACGAGGTCGCGCGGCAGCAAGGAGACGGCGACAGCCCGCTGTTGAACCTGCAGCGGGACATCAACCGCGTCTTCGACGACTTCTGGAGCCGGTTCGACCGTTCCGCCGGCGTTTCGAACGGGCTGCTCTCGGTGACGGGCCCGCGCACCGACGTGACCGAGACCGACGAGGCTGTCGATGTCTCCGTCGAGCTCCCGGGTATGGACGAGAAGGATATCGATGTCAGCCTGAGCGATGACGTCCTCACCATCCGGGGCGAGAAGAAGGCGGAGCGGGAGGAGAAGAAGAAGGGCTACTATCTCGCCGAACGCAGCTACGGGTCCTTCTACCGGAGCATTCCCCTGCCGCCGGGCGTCGATTCCGAGAAGGCAGAAGCGCAGTTCAAGAAGGGCGTTCTGACGGTGACGCTGCCGAAGACGCCGGAGGCGCAGGCGAAGGTTCGGAAGATCGAGGTGAAGGCGTCGTGAGGCGGTGCACAGCCTGATGGCCCTTGGGCCGTCAGGCCCAGTCCCCATCCTCGGCGGTTCGTCCGATCACCCCGGGAAGAAGAGGTGGGACGGCCCGATGCGAGACTATGGAGGCCGTGATGTGCAGATCGGAGGAACCACAAGACAAACTGAAAGCACTTCGCCAGACGCGGCGCGAAGAGACGGTTTCGACAGGAAAAAAGGCGGCCGATTGCCTCGCTCCCGATGAAGCCGGGCTCCAGTTGCCGGCGAGCCGCGCTGCGTGCGGCCGCGCGGTCCGGTCAGACGGCAACGCGTCGACCTCGCGTCTGGTCATCGTTTCCAACCGCGTGGCGGACCCTGACCAGGACGGGCAGGCCGGGGGCCTGGTCGTTGCTCTGGACGAGATATTCCGCGTGCGACGCGGCCTTTGGTTCGGATGGAGCGGTCAGGTTCGTCGAGACGCCGATGGCCGCCCCGCCAAGAATCGAAAGGCTGAGAATGTTGACCTCGTGACGCTCGATCTGACGCCGCGGGAGTATCAGGACTGCTATCTCGGCTACGCCAACCGCTGCTTATGGCCGATCCTTCACTATCGGACCGACCTGGTCGAGTTCCGGCACAGCTATGCCGAGGCCTACCAGGCCGTCAACCGGCGCTTCGCGGAAGCTCTGGCCCCGTTGCTGCGAGAAGACGACCTGATCTGGGTCCACGACTACCACCTGATTCCGCTGGCGCGCGAGATGCGCCGCTTGGGATGCCGGCACCGGATCGGCTTCTTCCTTCACGTTCCCTTCCCGCCGAAGGAAGTGTTCGCCTCTCTGCCCGGGTATGAGGAGATTCTCAGCGCGCTCGTCGCCTACGATCTCCTCGGCTTCCAAACGGAGACGGACAAGTCGTGCTTCCTTTCGACCATGGAAGGGCTGGCGGGTGCGCGCGCAGACGCGCATGGCTGGATCGACGCGTTCGGCCAATCGGTTCAGGTTGACGTCTTTCCGGTCGGCATCGACGTCGATGGTTTCGCCGAGTTGGCGATGGCACCGAAAGCGCGCTACCACGTGGAAAAGGTGCTGGGCGCGCTTCAGGATCGCGACCTCATCATCGGCGTTGATCGCCTCGACTACACGAAGGGCTTGTCGCATCGCTTCGCCGCCTACCGGAACCTTCTCGAGCGCGTTCCCGAGTGGCGAAACAAGGTATCGCTCTTGCAGATCGCGCCTTTGAGCCGCCAGGAGCTCGGCCCGTACGCCATCACGCGCGAGGAATTGGACCGGCTCAGCGGTGAGATCAACGGGGTTTTCGCCGACCTCGACTGGACACCGATCCGCTACCACGTGAAGCCGCTCGCGCGATCCACACTCGCGGCGTTGTTTCGTGCCAGCCGGGTCGGCCTCGTCACACCCTTGCGCGACGGAATGAACCTAGTCGCCAAGGAGTTCGTTGCCGCGCAAGATTCTACCGATCCCGGTGTCCTTGTCCTGTCGCGCTTCGCTGGCGCCGCGGAGGGGATGAAGGAAGCGCTCATCGTCAACCCGCACGACGTGGACGGCACCGCCGATGCGATCAACCTGGCCCTGGCCATGCCGCTCGACGAGCGCGTGGCTCGGCATGACGCCCTGCTGCAGAGACTTCGGAAACAGGATGCACAGGCTTGGCACCGCGCGTTCATAGACCGGCTGGCCGCCGGGGCGCCGGCACCGTCAGCTTCCCTCCTGGAAGCCGATGCCTGGGCGCCGAGCACGGCGGCGCTCTGCGGCGGCTCGCAACCGACTTCCCATCGCGACAAGGAGGCTCCGTCCAATGACCGGTTCTTAGACCGGGAGTACGAGGCATGACGAGAGCCACCTCATCGATTCTCAAGGCGATTATCATCGCGGTTGCGGTTGCCATGCCGGGATGCGCGGACGCTGTCGCGCCGCTCCCGGCGGAAGGCGATGGCCGCGGTATCCCCACCGTGGCGCCGCTGATCGAGAAGGTAACGCCCGCCGTGGTGAACATCTCGGTCGTCTCAGAGCGGCCGATCGAAAGCAATCCGCTTTATCAGGATCCCTTCTTTCGGCGTTTCTTCGATCTCCCCGAGCTACCCCGCAGCAGGCCGCAGATGAGCGCCGGATCGGGCGTGATCGTCGACGCTGCGAAGGGGTACGTGCTCACCAACCATCACGTGGTCGACGAGGGAGACCAGATCGTCGTCACCCTGAAGGATCGGCGCCGGTTCGACGCGGAGCTTGTCGGCAGCGATGCGGAAACGGACATCGCCTTGCTGAAGATCGAACCGGAGGCGCTCACGGACGTGCCGCTCGGCGATTCCGACCGGCTGAAGGTCGGAGACTTCGTTGTTGCCGTCGGCAACCCGTTCGGCCTCGGACAGACCGTCACCTCGGGCATTATCAGCGCGCTCGGCCGCGGTGGCCTCAACGTGGAGGGCTACGAGGATTTCATCCAGACCGATGCTCCGATCAACCCCGGCAATTCTGGTGGTGCGCTCCTCACGCTGGACGGACGTCTCGTCGGCATCAACACCGCCATTATCGCTCCCGCCGGCGGCAACGTCGGCATCGGGTTCGCCGTCCCGGTCAACATGGCGCGCGCTGTCATGGAGCAACTGATCGAGTACGGGGAAGTCCGCCGCGGCCGGCTCGGCGTGATGATCCAGGATCTCACGCCCGATCTTGCCGAGGCTCTGAGGCTGCCGCGGACTGCCGGTGCCGTCATCGCTAGTGTCGAAGAAGACACGCCGGCCGAGCGGGCAGGGCTCAGGCCGGGCGATATCGTGGTGGCGGTGAACGGACGTGCGGTCGAGGACTCCGCCGACCTGCGAAATGCCATCGGGTTGACGCGCGCGGGCTCGGAGGTGGAGCTCACCCTGCTGCGGGATGGAAAAGAAATCACCGTTACCGCTCGTCTGGGACCGGGGGACCGGGTATCGGTGGCGCCATCCGGCAGGGTCGGCCGCGCGCTCGCGGGCGCCGAGTTCGAGGAGTTGAAACCGGGAATGAACGGCTACGGGGTGGTCGACGGCGTCGTCGTGTCACAGGTGGCGCCCGGCAGTCCCGCCGCGCGAGTGGGGTTGCGTCCGGGTGACGTGATCATGGCCGTCAACCGCGAGCCGGTGACGACAGTTAAGGATCTTTCCCGGGCGATCGACGAGGCCGGACCGGTCATCGCGCTCAACCTCTACCGGAATGGCGCCGAACTGTTCGTCGTCGTCCGCTGATCTGCTCGAGGGGAACGATGGACGATCATCGATTCTTCCTGGAGCTGGTGGCGGTCCTGGTATCGGCGCGCCTGTTCGCGGCCGTCGCCGTCAAGGCGGGCGCGCCGGCGGTGATCGGCGAGCTCGACCAGACGGCTGTGGACATGACGCTGCGCTTGGACAACGCTGGCGCGTTGCCGAGATGCCCACAGCCGCAACAACAGCAGCTACTGGTAGCTTGATGGTTTTAGGAGAACGGAACGGCCGAGACTCCAACCAAGAAACCGGCAAAAGTGGTCCCATGGATGGGGTCCACTTCACACGAACGTCACCCGATGCTTGGGATCTGCGCTGCAATGTGAGCGAGAGAATGGTCGCCTGGATTCGCGAAAACCATCCAGACTCTCTGCCGCAGGTGCGCAGTTCGGCGATGGGCCGCGAACGTATGCGCACAGACAGCGCGATCGGCGACATCGTCGTGGAAAATGCGGGCGAAGCAGATTGATCGATGACGTCGTGAAAATCTGCCGCGTGATGGAAACGCCTGTAAAACAAGCGCTTTTTGTAAAGTTACCGTTGTGCGGTTGCCACTCGCGGCAGGCTTTGTTAGCTTGCCTGCGCTGAGAGGGCGTTCAGTGCGTTGACTCGCTACGAGTGCGGCGCTGTCCCCAGTCGTGTCCCGCAGCTCTCGCTGCCTTGCCGTGCAACTTGCAGGCGCCATGGGATGCGGCCCGTTTTCGCGCGTGTGCGCGGCTTATCCGATGCGGGCTATTGAAACCGATCTCATAGGATGCCGGCCTGTATCTGGCTGGTTCCGTTTGTGCTTTTGGCGGCAGGGGACTCGCATCTGCGATTTGCCGCCGTTTTCCGAAGGACCGTCACCATGGAACAGCTCAAGAAAACCGAACAGGAATTTGGCGATGATCCGCTCGCTATGCGTGAAACCGACCATTATCAGCAAGAGTATGTCGAATCCTTCGTCGAAAAATGGGATGACCTGATCGATTGGGAGAGCCGGGCGGAAAGCGAGGGGCAGTTCTTCATCGATATTCTGAAGGAACGGGGGAAACACAAGATTCTGGATGTTGCGACGGGCACCGGTTTCAACTCGGTTCAGCTTCTGAAGGCCGGTTTCGACGTGACCAGCGTAGATGGCAGCGCCGAGATGCTTTCCAAGGCATTCGAGAATGCGCGCGATCACGGTTTCGTCATGCAGACGGTTCACGCCGACTGGCGCTGGCTGAACAAGGACGTTCACGGAAAATTCGACGCCATCATCTGTCTCGGAAACTCTTTTACTCATCTTTTCGAGGAAAAGGATCGACGGCGCGCGCTCGCCGAGTTCTATGCGGCGTTGAAGCACGACGGCATCCTGATACTGGACCAACGCAACTATGACGCCATTCTCGATCGCGGATTCAGGACGAAGCACAAGTATTACTACTGTGGCGATCAGGTGACGGCCGAGCCGGAACATGTGGACGATTCTCTTGCGCGCTTCCGTTACACATTTCCAGACGACAGCGTCTATCACCTGAACATGTTTCCGCTCCGAAAGAATTACACGCGCCGTCTCATGCACGAGATCGGCTTCCAGAAGGTCATCACCTATGGCGACTTCGAGGAAACCTACAAGGAGGACGAGGCCGACTTCTTCATTCACGTCGCGGAGAAAATCTACAATGACGAGTAAATCGAACGCTGTCGCGCAGGCAGAGGCCTATTACGACAGTCCGGATGCGGACTCGTTTTATTTCACGATCTGGGGCGGCGAGGACATCCATATCGGGATGTACAAGGATGATAGCGAGCCGATCGTTCCCGCCAGTCATCGAAACGACGAGACGCTCGCCTCGATGCTTGAAGGCGTGGACAGGAATGCCGTCGTGCTCGACATTGGCGCAGGCTATGGTGGAGCGGCCCGGCATCTCGCCAGGACCTATGGCTGCAGGGTCGTGTGTGTGAACATCAGCGAGACGCAGAACCGTCTCAACCGCGAGTTGAACAAGAAGGCGGGGCTCGAGGACCGGATCAAGGTTCTCCATGGCGACTTCGAGGCAATCCCGGCAGACGATGACAGCGTCGACGTCGTCTGGTCGCAGGACGCGATCCTGCATAGCGGCAACCGACCGCGCGTTCTCGACGAAGTGAAGCGCGTGTTGAAGCCTGGCGGCCAGTTCATCTTCACCGATCCGATGCAGTCCGACGATTGCCCGGAGGGCGTGCTGCAGCCGATCCTCGACCGCATTCATCTCGAGACGTTGGGAAGCTTCGGATTCTACGACAAGGAGCTCCGGGCGCGCGGTTTCGAGAAACTCGATGTGCGCGAGATGACGCATCAGCTGCGCCGCCATTACTGGCGGGTGGGCGAGGAACTCAAAGCCAATTACGATCGGTTGACCAAGGGTTCAAGCACGACTTACCTCGACAACATGATCAAGGGGCTTGAGCGCTGGGTGGAGGGCGCCGACAAGGGCTATCTCGCCTGGGGCGTGATGCATTACCGCTTGGCAAAGTGATCGCGGAGACATAGATTTCCGGTGCTGGAGACGTTTCCGGCATTCAAGGATATCGCGATGACGTATTCGGCTGTCATGACGGGCAACTGGTGGACCACCCAGAGGGTGGCCCCGTAACGTCGTCTATTTGCGATCGAACCGGACAAGGCCGCCCCTTCTGGAGGCGGCCTTTTCGTTTGAGGGATATTTCATCGAGAGGCGCTTCCTGCGGGTGCGGCATAGCCGGCAGCCATGGAGGAAAAGAGATGAATGCCCATGCAAGCCAATCCGCGAGAGAGTTCGAGCTCGGCGGTGTTGTGCCCTGGGGGCGGCGGCTCAGCGAGTATCGGGCGTTCTTTGCGCTCGATGAACTCGCGTCCGGTTCGCCCATACTTGACGCCGGCGGCGGACCGTCGTCCTTCGCGGCCGAGGCACGTGAAATGGGTGCGCGCGTCGTCGCCGCCGATCCGATTTATGCGCTTTATAGCAACGACATTCGCCTTCGTTTCGAGGAAACTGCGGAGGCGATGCGCACCGGAATGCGGCGGGCGTCCTACCGTTTCAACTGGAGTTATTACGGGTCGGAAGAGGCGGTACACAAACTCAGGCGGGAAGCTCTCGATCTTTTCCTCGGCGACTTCGAGCGAGGGAAGGCGGAGGGGCGTTACATTCCGGCTTCCTTGCCGTCGCTTCCGTTTGAAAGCGGTTCGTTCCGCCTTGCGCTCGTCTCTCACCTTCTGTTTCTCTATGGAGACGATCTCGACTTCGGCTTTCATCTCGCATCGATCCGCGAGCTTCTGCGCGTTGCGGAAGAGTTGCGGATTTTCCCGCTCGTCAATCTCGATGGCCTGCCGTCCAGCCATCTGCCGGGCATCATGAACGCGTTGTGGCGCGAGGGCGCCGAGACAGAGCTTGTCCCTGTGCCTTTCGAGTTTCAAAAGGGCGCAACAAGGATGCTTCTGGTACGGCGACGCTAGAGGCTTTCGGTGGCGAGAAAATCGTCGATGGCGGAAAGGACTTCCGGTTCGTCGAGGAAAGGGGCGTGGCCGCGGTCCTTTGCGATGGCGGATTTCATTGCAGGATTGGCTTCCTTCATTCGTGCCATGATGCCGGCCGTCAAGATGTCGGAGTTTTCTCCGCGGATCGCGAGCACCGGCATCTGGGAAAGCGACTTGAACTGCGGCCATAGCGTCGGAATCTCGCCCTTGGCGGCCTCCATGCCCTTGCGCATCGCGGTACCGATTTTGGGGTCGTAATCCATTTTCGGTACGCCGTTCTCTTCGGCGAAGGTGCGGTGGGCGAAGACACGCCATTCCTCGGCAGAGAGGTTCGGAAATTCGCGTTCGTTCATCATGCGGAGTTTGACCGCCGCTTCGTCCCACGTGGCGGGCGTCTCCATAACACCCACATAACCTGCGATGCGGGCAATACCCTTCGGCTCCACTTCAGGCCCTATGTCATTCAGAATTGCGGCCTTGATGACGTTCGGCCGGAATGCCGCCAGCGCCATGATGATGAGGCCGCCGCGCGATGTGCCGACAAAGATGGCCTGTCCGATGCCTGCCGCGCCCATGAGGTCCAGCGTATCCATCATCTCATGCGCGGGTGTGTAGTCCGTCCAGTTGTCGCAATAGCCGGAGCGGCCGCGTCCGCGCAGGTCCGGACAGATGACACGGCGGTCGGCCGAGAGGTGTTCCGCGAGCGGCTCGAAGTCTTTCGAATTTCGCGTCAGACCAGGAAGGCAGATGACCGGCGTGCCCGCGGCGGTGCGCTCACCATAGTCGCGCGCAAAGAGCTTCAGGCCGTCCTGGCTCGTGTAGAAGAGTTCGCGATAGGGGAACGACATATGGCGATGCTCCGCAAATGTGGGCGGAGATCATGGTAGAGGGAGGTGGTTCCGGCAAGTCCCGATCGGGTCAGCGGTCTCCGGCCTCGACCACGGGCGTCATGGCGCCGGTTGCCGGTACGGTCATCGGTATGGGCGCGTTGGAGGCGGGCGTCACGACGGGGGACGCCGGTGACGGCGGTGCGAGCGGCACATTGGAAGGGCGAGCTGCAGGCGGCGGTGTCGTGATCGGTGTTGAACCTGAATAGCGGCTCAGGTCCGCTTCTATGCGTACGGGTTCCGGCTGTCCGTTCAACCGGCCGCGATAGACTTCCATATTCTCCATCACGCGCTGCACGTAGTTTCGTGTTTCGGAGAAGGGAATGTTCTCGATCCAGTCGATCGGGTCGACGGCCGTGGAGCGCGGATCGCCGTATTCCTGTACCCATTGGCGCACACGCGAGGCGCCCGCGTTATAGGCGGCGATGCTCATGATGTAGGAGCCCGAGAACTCGTTCTGCACGAGATCGCCTAGATGGGCGGAACCGAGCGTTGCGTTGTAGACGGGGTCCGTGAGTTTCGCGCGCGAGTAAGGCAGCCCCACTTGCCCCGCCACCATCTTTGCGGTGCGGGGCATCAGCTGCATGAGGCCGCGCGCGCCCGCCGGGCTCAACGCTTGCGGGTCGAATTCGCTTTCCTGTCTCGACAGGCCGTAGACGAGAGCGGTTTCCACCGGCGGGCCGCGATGCGTCCATTTGGGCATGGCCTCGGTCGGATAGGCATAGTCCGCGAGCACGATGTTGCGAAGCGAAGCGGCCTTGGCGATGCGGAGCGAGAGTTTGCGGTCGCCGAAGGAGAGGGCAAGGTCCGAGAGAGCGGCTATTTCCGCGGGATCGTCGAGGATGTCCGCGAGATGCAGCATGAAGGTCCAGCGGGTGTTCTCCCGGTCAAGGTCTTGCAGAATGCGCGCGGCGTGAACGAGCTCACGGCTGTCGAAGCGTTGCTTGACGTCCTTGGTGCGCGCAGGATTTTCCGGGAGACGCAGCTTGCCGTCGCCGCCGTTCGCCGTAAGGACGGCGGTCGCAAGCTGGCCGTAAAACGTCGTCGGATAGGTGGCGGCCTGGCGGTAGTAGGAAGTTGCCTTTTCCTTGTCGCCCGCTGCCGCTGCGGCCCGGCCGGACCAATATTCCGCACGTGACTTGCTGATCGGCGTCGAGACACCGTCGCTCAGCTTGCGAAAATGGGTGAGCGCCTTGTCCGGCATGTTCAGGTACTGAAGCCCGATCCAGCCGGCGAGGAATTCAGCCTCGGCAAAGTCGGCCCCTTCGGTGAGACCGTTGCCCGCGGCGATCTTGTACGCATCCTCGTAGAGGCCCTGCGACATCGCCTTGCGGGTCAGAATCTTGCGTTCGATCCACCAGCTGCCGGGCCGCACCATCTTGTGCGGCTCGGTAGGCGCGGTGAGAAGAAGGGGAAGCGCCCCGTGCTCGTTGCCGCGCCGGCGTTCGTAGCGAACCTGATCGTAGAGAAGGCCCGGATCGGCGCGCAGCGGGGCGGGCACCTGGGAGAGAGCCGCAGACGCCTTGCTCGACCCCACGATCAACTGGAGGCGCGCATCCGCGAGGGCGCGTTCCGCCTGGCCGACCAGCGCCGCCGTGGTGCGGGCATCGCTGGTGCGCTGCTCCCAAAGCAAACGGGCGAGACGCGCCTGCTGGGCTTCGGCCGTGAGATAGCGCCCATAGGCGCCGAGGATTTCCTTTTGCCGGGAGGTGCCGAAGTCGTTCTCGATCCAGGCGCGGCGGATCCATTCTCCGCCTTCATCCGCGCGCCCTATGTCGATCAGTGTCTTGCCGAGCCGGATGCGGCCCTCACCGGTTTGCGGCGGGTGGTCGGTGAACCATGCAATGAGGTCGTCGTTCGACATGGGATAGGAGAGGAGTGCGTGCTCCGCCCGGGCTTCCAGAACGAACTTGCGTGGCCAGTCCGGGTTTTCCTCCATGAAGGCGACGATTTCCGCGAAGGTTGCGGTGCTGTCGTCGGAGAGAAGGCGGGTCCAGACGATGAGTTTGGCGGCGGCCCGGTCCTTGATTTGCGTGCGAAAACGGCTGGCGGCGATCCAGTTTCCCCTGTCGATTTCATCGAATGCGGCGCGCGCCACCAGCATGTCGGCGGCATCGAGGCCAGAGAAGGAGCCGGGAGACGCAGTGGCGGCCTTGGGGGCGGCCAATGGCGCGGCGCTTGCCGTCTGGACCTCGCTGCCGCCGGGGCGGGGAAGCGGCAAGATGGAAGCCTGCGCTGCGGCGGCACAGGTAGACAGGACCGCGGCCGCGATGGCAGCCGCGAACCGCTGAAGGTTCAATCTGTTACTAGCCCGCAAGGCGCAAACCCGACACAAAGTTCCCGAACCACTCTCAGGCCTGCCCGGCGGGCTGCCTTGGGTCCGTTAATCGCGCTCCGATATCCGGCGCAAGTTCATTCTGCGCATCAGATATTCCACCATTCAGACTACTCATGTGCTAACACGCGCCGCAATAGGCCATATGCCACGGAACTGGCGGTTTTCTTGCCGGTTCAGCCGCTTATGGTTATCTTGCGCGCCTTCGGGAGTACCCCCTCCCTCGCAAACCGGGGCAACGGAGCCTAAAGCCATGTTCAAGGGATCGTTCGTCGCACTCATTACGCCGTTCAGGGACGGCAAGGTGGATGAGGCTGCGTTCGTTAAACTGGTGGAATGGCAAATCGAGCAGGGTACGCATGGCCTCGTCCCCTGCGGGACCACAGGCGAGTCGCCGACGCTCTCCCATGACGAGCACAAGCGGGTGGTGGAGCTCTGCATCAAGACGGCGCGGGGCCGGGTGCCCGTGATTGCCGGTGCGGGGTCCAACAACACCGTTGAGGCGATCGAGCTGACAGCCTTCGCCAAGGAGGCAGGCGCGGATGCCGTGCTGAGCGTGACGGGCTACTATAACAAGCCGTCGCAGGAGGGCATCTACCGGCACTTCAAGGCGGTGAACGATGCCGTCGATATTCCGATCATCCTCTACAATATCCCCGGAAGGACCATCGTCGACATTTCGCTCGAGACGATGACCCGGCTGTTCGAATTGAAGAACATCGTGGGGGTGAAGGATGCGACCGCCAATCTCGCCCGCGTGAGCCTGCAGCGACAGACGATGGGGACGGAGTTCTGCCAGCTGTCCGGTGAGGATGCGACTGCGCTGGGTTTCAACGCACATGGCGGGGTCGGCTGTATTTCCGTTACGGCGAATATCGCACCGAAGCTCTGCGCCGAATTCCAGGACGCGACGTTGGCCGGAGATTTCAAGAAGGCGCTCGAGATTCAGGACCGGCTGATGCCGCTCCATCATGCCTTGTTCCTCGATCCGAATCCGGCGCCCGCAAAATATGCGGCAAGCCTGCTCGGGTTCTGCGCGAACGAACTGCGGCTTCCCTTGGTGCAGGCAAGTGCCGCGACCGAAGAGCAGGTGCGGAGCGCGATGCGCAGCGCCGGCCTCCTCAACTGACGAGCGAGAAATCGGGGAGCGATGTCCTCCAAAAGCGGTGGCGCCAAAAAGAAGCCCGGTGACGGGAGCAAGATCATTGCGGATAACCGCAAGGCGCGCTTCAACTACAGCATTGGCGAGACGTTCGAAGCAGGCATCGAGCTCAAGGGGAGCGAGGTGAAATCGCTGCGCGGCGGGCAGGCCAGCCTCAACGAGGCATACGCCCAAGCGACGAAGAACGGCGAGATCATGCTCGTCAACGCCTATATCCCCGTCTATCTCCAGGCGAACCAGTTCAACCACGAGACGCGGCGGCCGCGGAAACTTCTCCTCCACCGGCGCGAGATCGACAAGCTCATGGCGGCGGTGCAGCGGCAGGGCATGACGATCGTTCCGCTGCGCATGTATTTCACCGACCGCGGCCTCGTGAAGGTCGAGATCGGATTGGCGCAGGGCAAGAAGCTCGCCGACAAGCGCGAGACGCTGAAAGAGCGGAGCTGGGAGCGGGACAAGGCGCGGCTTCTGCGCGAAAAGGGCTAACGACGCTCAGCCGTCGATGCGCTTTCTGATTTCAGCAAACACGGAATGGAACATCTCCGGCGTCAGACGCCTTGTGTTCGTGTTGTAACGCGAGCAGTGATAGCTGTCGAAGAGGCGAAGGCCTGAGCCGATGTCATGCTCCGCACCGTGAGCGAAAGTCGCGGCGCTCTTCTTGACGCCTCTCGCCGAAAGCACGGCATCATGCGCGATGCGTCCGAGAGCGAGGATAATTTCGAGATCGGGCAGGGCGCCGATGCGCGCCTTCAGAAAGCCGAGGCAATTCTTTGCTTCGGCGGGCGTCGGCTTGTTTTGCGGCGGGACGCAGCGCACGGCGTTCGTGATCATCGCGCCGGTGAGCGCGAGGCCGTCGTCCGGACGCGCTTGATAGGTACCGCGCGCGAAGCCGAACTCGAGGAGCGTTCCATAGAGGAGGTCGCCCGCAAAATCCCCGGTGAAAGGCCGGCCGGTGCGGTTTGCCCCCTGAACGCCGGGGGCGAGACCAACGATCAGCAGGCGCGCTTTGTCGTCACCAAAGGACGGGACAGGCGCGTTGAACCAGTCCGGATGTGCGGCGGCGTTCGCCTCGCGATAGGCGACGAGCCGGGGACAGAGCGGACAGTCGAGCGGCGCTTCGGCTTCAAGAGGCACGGGCACGCGGCGATCAGGCACGCGCCGGACGTTCGAGCTCGTCGTCCTCGTCTTCGTCGTCATAATCGTAGCCGTCATCGTCATTTCGGATCGGCGCGGCCGGGCGGTCCGCATGGTTGCGGCCTATCGTATCGCGAAGCGTTTCGAGGTCGATGAACTGGTCGGCCTGCCGCCGCAACTCGTCGGCGATCATGGGCGGCTGGCTGCGCATGGTCGAAACCACGGTCACGCGCTTGCCGCGGCGTTGCACGGCATCGACCAGACGGCGGAAGTCGCCATCGCCCGAAAAGAGGATCATGTGGTCGAGTTTGTCGGCGATTTCGAGGGCATCGATCGCGAGTTCGATGTCCATGTTGCCCTTGATGCGGCGGCGGCCGGTCGCGTCTGTGAATTCCTTGGCGGGCTTGGTCACGACGGCATAGCCATTGTAGTCGAGCCAGTCGATCAGGGGGCGGAGCGGCGAATATTCCTGATCCTCGACGAGGGCGGTGTAGTAAAAGGCGCGGATCAGCGTACCTTTGCTGCGAAAGTGGTTGAGAAGCCGCTTGTAATCGATGTCGAAACCGAGACCGCGGGCAGCCGAGTAAAGATTTGCGCCATCGATAAACAGCGCGATGCGCTCATGCGGATAGAAAATCATTGTGAACTCCCGAAACCCCCCGGGACCCCTATGCCATAAAATATGCCGCGCTTGCCCCGCAGGAGCGACGAAAGAGGAATACGACCGAAGCCCATGATTCCGCAAGTTTACGGCCGTTTTACAGATGCTGGATGGCAAAGCCGGCGGAACGCTCATGGCTAGCCGAATCCTGATCGCGCTCGGCGGCAATCTTCCAACGGTCAATGGTTCTCCCGCAGACACGATTCGGGCGGCGCTCATCATGATGCCGGCCTTCGGGATCAAGGTTGTCGCGTCGGCGCCCCTGTACCGGACGCCACCCCTGGCAGGTTATATACAGCCGGATTATGTGAATTCCGTGGCGGTTGTCGAAGCGGCTGATCCCCCGAGAGCCCTGCTCGACAAGCTGCACAGGCTGGAGGCGCATTTCGGCCGGGTCCGGCGGGACCGCTGGGCGCCGCGGCCGCTCGACCTCGATCTGCTGGATTTCTGCGGCGAAATCATTGCCCCCGCAGGGCCGACCGGGCGTGAGGCGGGGGTGGGGCCTCTGCCGCTCGCGCTGCCTCATCCTGGTATTTCCGGGCGGGCATTTGTGCTGGTGCCGCTCCGGGATGTGGCGCCGGACTGGCGCCATCCCGTGACCGGGCGGAGCGTCGGGGACCTGATCGCGGCGCTGCCTGACGGGGAAGTCCGGGCGGTCCGGCGTGCGGAGAGCTGAAATCGTCGCAGTTTGGCGCGTAAGAGCCTGTTCCGGCTTGCTTTCTGCGGTTCGAACCCCTACATACAGGCCAAATCTTGATCCTGCATACCGGAGTTTCGAATGGCCCGCGTGACCGTTGAAGATTGCGTCGACAAGGTGCCCAACCGATTTGAGCTGGTTTTGCTCTCGGCGCACCGCGCGCGCGCCATGTCGGCTGGCGCGGAGCTTACCGTTGACCGCGACAACGACAAGAACCCGGTCGTGGCGCTCCGTGAGATCGCCGAAAAGACGATCTTGCCGGAAGATCTTCGCGAAGACCTGATCGGCAGCCTGCAGAGCCGTGTCGAGACGGAAGAGCCGGAAGTCGAAAACATGCAGCTTCTGATGGCCGGCGAGACATCTGTCGAAGTGCAGGACACGTTCGGTTCCTCGGAAGAGGGCGGTGACCGCATGAGCGAAGAGGAGCTTCTGCGCGCGATTCAGAGCCAGATCGACTCGCCGCAGCAGAAGTCGGCCGACGCGGACGACATGGACGGGGAAGACTGAGGAAGGGCGAAGAAAGGCCGGGAACGCGGCCCCAGGCCCAGACGTCATTCGGTTTCAAGCGCCGCCCGGCCGCAAGGTGAGGGGCGGCGCTTTTCGTTTGGGCGACGTTAGGAAGTTTGCAAGAGAGGACGCAGGAGAATTTCAGGCATGTTGCGTCAGTATGAGCTCGTCGATCGCGTGCTCGGCTACGATCCGAAAGCGGACGAAGCCCTGATCAACCGTGCCTATGTCTATGCCATGAAGCAGCATGGCAGCCAGAAGCG
>JAGUWA010000222.1 GCA_020062605.1 Parvibaculum sp.
CGAGCGGATCGCGCGGGGCGGGGCGGGCGCCCGCAACCTCGCCCGCCGTCGAGCCGGGGTCGTTCTTTACCGTCATGTCCATTCCACCCGTTCGCCGCCGGGCAGCGCCTGACGGGCGAGGCCTGGAAGGCGCGGCTCCAGTTCCTCCGATTCGCAGAAGGCGAGGAGGCGGGCTTCGTCGGCGAGCAGGAAATCGAGGATTCCGCCCAGAAATTCCGATTCGGCAGCGCGGGTCAGCAATTCGTCCGGCGAGAGGCCGGAAAGGGCCAGAAAATCGCCGAGAAGGTCGTCGTCGGCGGCGATATGGCCGAGGGCGCGGATCGCCAGAAATTCGGCCTCATCTCTCGTCATGCGGTGAATTTTCCAAAAGTTGGCGCCGAGGGGGCAGGGCGCAGACACGCAAACTTAATCATAGCGGGGGTTAAATGGGAAACCCCCGGAAAGCAGCGGTTTCGGGACAGAGAGTTAAAGACTTAGTTAACGATATTCGGGTCATATGGCCTGACAAGCAACTACGCCGTTCCCAACCGGGAATCGGCTTTCGGGTGCAGGCTCACCCGGCAGGTGGAGTTCTGGAGCAATGGACGCAATGTCTAAGAAGGTCCTGATCGTCGAAGACAACGAGCTCAACATGAAGCTCTTCCACGATCTTCTGGACGCACACGGCTATGAGACACTGCAGACGCGCGACGGAATCGAGGCGCTCGAGATCGCGCGCACGAACCGGCCGGACCTGATCCTCATGGATATCCAGCTTCCGGAAGTCTCCGGCCTCGAAGTGACGAAGTGGATCAAGGAAGACGACAATCTCCGGGCGATCCCGGTCGTCGCCGTGACCGCCTTCGCGATGAAGGGCGATGAAGAGAAGATCCGCGAGGGCGGCTGCGAGGCCTATATCTCTAAGCCGATCTCCGTGACCCAGTTCCTGGAAACGGTTCAGCGTTTCCTGCGATAGAGCCTCTATTCACAGAACGAGGCATCAGTGACCGCGCGCGTACTCATTGTCGACGATGTTCCGGCGAACCTGAAGCTGCTCGACGCCAAGCTGACCGCCGAGTATTTCGACGTGTTCAAGGCGAGCTCGGGTCTGGAAGCGCTGGAGGCCGCGAAAGAGCAGCAGCCCGACATCATCCTGCTCGACGTGATGATGCCGGGCATGGACGGGTTCGAGGTCTGCCGGCGGCTGAAGGCGATGCCGGAGACGGAACATATCCCCGTCGTCATGGTGACCGCGCTCGACCAGCCGAAAGACCGCGTGCAGGGGCTCGAAGCGGGCGCCGACGATTTTCTCACCAAGCCGCTCAACGATCTGGCGCTGTTTGCGCGGGTGCGCAGCCTCGTGCGCCTGAAGATGGTGACGGACGAGCTTCGCATGCGCGAGGCGACGGGGCAGCGCATCGGCGCGCTGACGGCCTCCGGCGACAATTTCCTGATGGGAGAGCCCGGCCGTATCCTCGTCATCGACGACAGGCCGACCTCGCTCAAGCGCATCACAGAGACGCTGGCGAACGAACATCATGTGACCGTTGCCGAGACGCAGGAAGAACTTGTGCGGCTCGCGTCGAGCGGCGATTTCGACCTTCATATCGTGAGCCTGACGCTGCAGGAATATGACGGGCTCAGGCTGTGCTCGCAGCTCCGCTCGATCGAAGCGACGCGGCAGACGCCGATCCTCGCGATCGTGGAGGAAGGCGACACAGGCCGCCTCGTGCGCGCGCTGGACATGGGCGTGAACGACTATCTGGTGCGGCCGATCGAGCGCAACGAACTCGTCGCCCGCGCGCGCAGCCAGCTTCGCCGCAAGCGCTATCAGGATTATCTGCGCGACAAGTTCCAGCAGGGGCTCGAACTCGCAATCACCGACGGGCTGACCGGGCTCTACAACCGGCGCTACATGGAAGGCCATCTGGCGACGCTGGTCGAAGAGGCGGCGAACACGGGCAAGTCCGTCGCGCTGCTCATTTTCGACATCGACTACTTCAAGGCCGTCAACGACACTTATGGCCATGCGGCGGGCGACATGGTGCTCAAGGAATTCGCGGAGCGGATTTCGGGCAATGTGCGCAGCGTCGATCTCGCGTGCCGGCTGGGCGGCGAGGAATTCGTCGTGGTCATGCCGGACACCGATCTCGCCTATGCGATGACGATTGCCGAACGGCTCCGGCAATGCGTGGCGGCCAAGCCGTTCAGGCTCGACGAGACGGGGCGGACGCTCGATGTGACGGTGAGCATCGGCATCGGCGTGACGCATGGACCGCACGATACGGTGGCCAAGCTGCTTGAGCGCGCCGACCAGGGGCTCTACCGCGCGAAGCGGGACGGGCGGAACCGCGTGGTCGCGGAAGCGGCCTGAGCAGCCAATTCTCAAGACAAGTCACACAGAATTCGCCCAGTCTTCACGAGACTTTGCGACGGCGCGGGCGCGTTAACCTTAAAAATTCATGGTTAACGAAGTCGAATGCACAATAGGGGCGCGCGGAGGCGTCTCTGTCCTTTATTGGGACAGAGGAGCGTGATACCTTTAATGAAGTTCATCGTTTCGCTGCCAACGTCTTCCCGCTCTTGCTGGGGGGTGAGTCGGGCAAGTTCCTGGCAGCGATACGTGTCCTCGTGGGGCGCTCAGGTCCGCCGCATCTCCTGGGTCCGCGAGGCACGGCCGGCCGGGCGCGTGGTTGTGGAGTGGCCTCCTCTGATAAGCCGCGAATTCCCGGCCGGCCACCTTTCATAGAGAAGAGCCGTCATAGAGAAGAGCCGGCCCTTGCGGGACCGGCTCTTTTTTATGCGGTTCGTTCGCGTCCCCCCGCCCCGAAATTTCCTTCGCTACGCTTGAAAATTTCGACCCTCCCCGAGGGGAGGGTGGGAAGAGAGTTTTATTATTTGATCTTGGTTTCCTTGAACTCGACGTGCTTGCGCGCGATCGGGTCGTACTTCTTGATGACCATCTTTTCGGTCATCGTGCGGCTGTTCTTCTTGGTGACGTAGAAGTAGCCGGTGCCCGCCGTGCTCTCGAGCTTGATCTTGATGGAAGCTGGCTTCGCCATGTCGCGAAATCCTTGAGTTGCGCAGGCGAGCCGCCCACGAGGTCATCGTTACGCAATCCAGCCCGAAGCCGGGGATGTGCGGAGTTGCGCGCAGGCTACTCACGGCGCGGCGGAAGTCAAGCGGCGCGCGGAAACGGGGGCAAAAGGCCGCTTTACTCAAGGGGAAGGGGCCTGGCGCGGGGCGGTGAAATAGCGCCAGCCCGCCACCGCGACATAGAGGCCGCAGAGGCCCGACATGGCGATGATCAGGCCGTGGGGGTCCCAGAGGTCCATGGCGCCGCCCGCGAGCGGCGGGCCGATGAGGGCGCCGATCGAATACATCATGACGAAGGCGGCATTGGCGGAGGCGAGGTCGGCGCCCCGGAAGCGCTCTCCCAGGAGGGTGAGGCCGACCGTGTAGAGGCCGACCACGACGCCGCCGAAGAGGAAGAGCGTGGGCGCGAAGAGCCAGATCGAATGGGCGACGAAGGGAATGGCGAGGACGCCGAGGAGGCCCACCGTCGCGCAGACGAGGAGGACGAAGCGGCGGTCCGTGCGGTCGGCCCAGAGGCCGATGGGCACCTGGCAGAGAATGTTGCCCGCCGCGAAGATCGACAGGACGAAGGCGGCGGTCTGTTCGGTCATGCCGATGCGCACGCCATAGACCGGCAGCATGTTGAAGATGTTGGTCTCCGTGGCACCGTAGACGAGGCCCGCCAGCGTGGCGGCGGGCGCGGCGATGAAAAAGCTCGCGAAGCTCCTGGTCGGACGCTCGGTGACGCGGGGCGCGAGGCCACGGCCGAAGAGAAGCAGCGGAAGGGCGGCCATTGCGATCAGAAGGGCAATGACGGCGAAGGGCGCGGCGCCCTCCGTGCCGACGAGGAAGAGGAGAACGGGGCCGGAGGCGAAACCGCAGGACAGCACGGTGCCGTATATGCCGATGAGGCGGCCGCGGTTTTTCTCGTCGGCCAGCGTGTTGATCCAGAACTCGCTGACGACGAAGAGGCCGGTGAAGGCGATGCCGTTGACGAAGCGGATCGGAAACCAGATCCAGACATTGGGGAAGAGGTAGTAGGCGGGCATCGCGATGGCGGAGATGGCGATGCAGGAGAGGAGAAACGGGATCGCCGGAATGCGGCGGAGGAGCGCCGGGATAAACGGCGTGAGCACGAAGGTAGCGAGGGCGGGCATGGCCGTGTTGAGGCCGATGAGCGAGGCGGGAACGCCATTGCGCTCCATCAGCAGGGCGAGCAGCGGGATCGAGACGCCGAGGCCCATGCCGACGACCGAGATGCAGGCGATGACGGCGACGAGGCTGCGTTGGCGCTCAGGCCCGGTCAGCGGCGCGTCGGCCAGCATGGTGAGGTGCTTTTCGGTCATTGCCGAAGGCGATAGCGCGTTTTTGCGGGTTTGGGTAGGGGAGGAATTGGGAGTGGAGATTCGTATTCGTTCTCAAAAGGCCGTCATCGCGAGGCCGCTGCAAGCGGCCGTGGCGATCCAGGGCGGCTTGCTCCGCGTTTGCGGCCCCTGGATTGCTTCGTCGCTTCGCTCCTCGCAATGACGAAGAGAGGCAATCTCAGGCCCGGACGACCGGCTTGTCGTTGCGGTAGCTGTAGAGGGGGATGCGCGAGCGGGTTTCGCCTTTGTGACGGCGGGCGATTTCGTGGAGGACGAATTCGGTCACGTCGATCACGGGAAGTTTCAGCGCCTGCGAAATCGGATACCAGCCGAGGTCTTCGAGTTCGCCGCTGCCCTTCACCTCGCCCGTTGCGACTTCCGCAGAGGCGGCGAAGAAACGGGCGTGGAAGCGGATGGGGCTGGAGGCGGGTGTGATCGCGCGGGCAACGAAATCGAGCACGTCGAGGCGGGGTGCGAGGCCGCGCTCGCGGAAGGGTTCCCAGCCTTCGCCCGCGACGATGCCGACATCGCCGGGCGCGGCGACGAGGAGGCCCGTTTCCTCGAAGGTTTCGCGGATGGCGGCGGCGGCAAGGGCTTCCGCC
>JAGUWA010000223.1 GCA_020062605.1 Parvibaculum sp.
CATCGCGGGCGGTCCGATGCGCGCCGTGTTCGAGACGCTCGGTGTCCAGGACGTGGTGGCGAAGTCGCTCGGTTCGTCGAACCCCTACAACATGGTGCGTGCGACGTTCGACGCGCTGAAAAATGAGCAGAGCCCGCGCATGGTCGCGGCGCGCCGCGGCAAGAAAGTCAGCGAAATCGTTGGCCGCCGTTCGGACGCCGCAGCCGAGGCCGGTCTCGAGTAAGGCGAGAGGAACGAACGATGTCAGCGAAGAAGTCCGGCGACAAGACGGTTACCGTGCAGCAGATCGCCAGCCCCCTGCGGCGCGAGCCGTCGCAGCGGCAGACGCTGATCGGCCTGGGCCTGAACAAGATGCGCCGCACGCGCACCCTTCAGGACACTCCCGCCGTGCGCGGCATGATCAACAAGGTGGCCCATCTCGTCCGCGTCGTGGACGAGGCCTGAGCAGCACCCATCAATCGACTGAGCATCAGGCTCGCGAGGCATAGTGATGAAACTGAACGAAATCCGGGATAACGAAGGCGCACGCAAGTCGCGCATCCGCGTCGGACGCGGTATCGGCTCCGGCAAGGGCAAGACGGGTGGCCGCGGCGTGAAGGGTCAGAAGTCCCGCACCGGCGTCGCGATCAAGGGTTATGAGGGCGGCCAGATGCCGATCCACATGCGCCTGCCGAAGCGCGGCTTCAAGAACCTGTTCCGCCTCGACTACAACACCGTCAATGTCGGCCGCGTGCAGGCTGCGATTGACGCAGGCAAGCTCGACAAGAGCGCCAAGGTCGATGCCGCCGCGCTCATCGCCGCCGGCGTCATCCGCCGCGCGAAGGACGGGGTGCGTCTCCTCGGCCAGGGCGAGCTCAAGGCGAAGCTCGACTTCGTGGTCGCGGGTTGCTCCGCGGGCGCGAAGGAAGCCGTCGAAAAGGCCGGCGGTTCCGTGACGGTGGTTGAGCCCAAGGCGAAAGCTGCGGCCGAGTAAGCGTAGCCACGGGATTTCTCCCGGTGTGCAAGGTGAGATGAATGGCATCAGCAGCTGAACAGCTCGCGGCAAACCTCAACTTCTCCGCCTTTTCCAAGGCGACGGAGTTGAAGAAGCGCATCTGGTTCACGCTGGGTGCGCTCCTCGTTTATCGCCTCGGCACCTATATCCCGCTGCCGGGCATCGATCCGGCGGCGCTGGCGCAGGTCTTCCAGCAGCAGCAGTCGGGCATTCTCGGTGTCTTCGACATGTTCGCGGGCGGCGCCGTCGGGCGCATGGCGATCTTCGCGCTTGCGATCATGCCTTACATCTCTGCCTCGATCATCATTCAGCTGATGACGAGCGTCTCGCCGCATCTCGCCCAACTCAAGAAGGAAGGCGAGCAGGGCCGCAAGCAGATCAACCAGTACACGCGTTACGGTACGGTGGTTCTCGCTACGCTCCAGGCCTATGGCATCGCGATCGGTCTCGAAGGGGCCGGTAACGTCGTCAACGATCCGGGAATCTTCTTCCGCGCCACAACCGTTATCACGCTGGTCGGCGGCACGGTTTTCCTGATGTGGCTCGGCGAGCAGATCACGTCGCGCGGCGTCGGCAACGGTATCTCGCTCATCATCTTCTCGGGCATCGTCGCGGAGTTGCCGCGGGCGCTCGCCGGAACGCTGGAGCTCGGCCGTCAGGGCGCGATTTCCACGGGCATCATCCTCTTCCTCGCCGTGATGGTCATCGCGGTCATCATGGGTATCGTCTTCGTGGAGCGCGCGCAGCGCCGTCTCCTCGTGCAGTATCCAAAGCGCCAGGTGGGCAACAAGCTCTATGGCGGCGACAGCTCGCATCTGCCGCTGAAGCTCAATACGGCCGGCGTCATTCCGCCGATCTTCGCCTCCTCGCTTCTGCTTCTGCCGATCACGATTGCGAATTTCACCGCAGGGCAGGGACCGGACTGGCTGAACACGGTCACGGCGCTGCTTGGCCACGGCCAGCCGCTCTACATGGCGTTCTATGCCGCCGGCATCATCTTCTTCGCCTTCTTCTACACGGCCATCGTCTTCAATCCCGCGGACACGGCCGACAATCTGAAGAAGTATGGCGGCTTCATTCCGGGTATTCGTCCGGGCCAGCGGACCGCCGAATATATCGACTACGTGCTGACCCGGCTGACCGTGCTCGGCGCTCTCTATCTCACCATCGTTTGCCTGCTGCCCGAGATTCTCATCTCGCAATACAGCGTGCCCTTCTATTTCGGCGGTACTTCGCTCCTCATCGTGGTGAGCGTGACGATGGACACGGTGTCGCAGGTGCAGAGCCATCTGCTGGCCCACCAGTATGAAGGGCTCATCAAGAAGTCGAAGCTACGGGGGGCCAAACGGTGAAACTGATCCTTCTCGGACCGCCCGGCGCAGGCAAGGGTACCCAGGCAAAGCGCCTTGAGGACAAGTACGGCTTCGTACAGCTCTCGACGGGTGACATGCTGCGCGCTGCCGTCGCGGCCGGCACTGAGGTCGGCAAGATTGCCGAGGCCATCATGGCGCGGGGCGAGCTCGTGCCGAACGAGGTCGTGGTCGGCATCATTTCCGACCGGATCGAGCAGCCGGATGTCGCCAAGGGCTACATTCTGGACGGTTTCCCGCGCAACGTCGCCCAGGCCGAGGCGCTGGATGCGATGTTGAAGGGCAAGGGCACGGAACTCGATGCCGTCGTTGAACTCGAAGTCGACGACAGCATTCTTCTGAGCCGCATCGAGACGCGCGCCGCCGAAACGGCTGGTGGCGCCCGCGCGGACGACAATGCGGAGGCGCTCGCGAAGCGCCTGACGGTCTATCACGAGCAGACGGCGCCGCTGATCGCCTATTACAAGGCCAGGGGCAAGCTCAAGACCGTCGATGGAATGAAGGATATGGATGAGGTAACCCGCCAGATCGAGGCGGCCCTCGGGATTTCAAAAGGAAAGGGAGCTTGCTTAGCCGGTTGACTGGGGGATAGTAAATTCTATAATCCCGGCCTTCGCGGCGGTGCTTTCAGAGAATTGTCCGGTTATGGGCCGAAAATTGGCGGAATTCCGCGGTTTTCGGGAGGTCCCATCCGGGGTTTTCGTACAGGTGCCGTGTAAGCGATTCCCGAAGTTTAGGAGAGACACGTGGCTCGTATCGCTGGCGTCAACATCCCGACCAACAAGCGGGTGGTCATTGCGCTGACCTATATCCACGGCATTGGCGACGCCAAGGCCCAGGAAATCTGCGGCGTGGTCGGCATTCCGGCCGAACGGCGCGTCAATGAATTGACCGACGCCGAGGTCATCCAGATCCGCGAAACGATCGACCGCGATTATCTGGTGGAAGGCGACCTGCGCCGCGAAGTGGCCATGAACATCAAGCGGCTCATGGACCTTGGTTGCTACCGTGGTCTGCGTCACCGCAAGGGTCTACCGGTTCGCGGCCAGCGCACGCACACCAATGCGCGCACCCGCAAGGGCCCGGCGAAGGCGATCGCAGGCAAGAAGAAGTAACGCCCTTAGGACATTGAGAGCCGGGGCGCTGCTTTCGCGTTTCCCGCGTGACACGAAGGTTGAATACGGATGGCGAAGGAAAAGGTGCGCGTAAAGCGCAAGGAACGTAAGAATATTTCGTCGGGCGTCGCCCACGTGAATTCCACGTTCAACAACACCATGATCACGATCACGGACGCGCAGGGCAATGCGATTTCGTGGTCGTCGGCCGGCATGATGGGTTTCAAGGGCAGCCGCAAGTCGACGCCCTTCGCCGCGCAGATGGCGGCGGAAGATGCGGGCAAGAAGGCCATGGAACATGGCATGCGTACCCTCGAAGTCGAGGTCTGCGGTCCGGGTTCGGGCCGCGAGTCGGCGCTTCGCGCGCTGCAGTCGGTGGGCTTCACCGTCACGACCATTCGCGACGTGACGCCGATCCCGCACAATGGTTGCCGCCCGCCGAAGCGGCGCCGCGTCTAACGACCGGTATCCGGCTGGCGCTCTTCGGGGCGTCCGCCACGTCCCACGCTCGCACGATTGAATGGTGGAGCGGACGTTAAAGAGATCAGGTGGCGGATGTCTCCCGCCCGGAACGCGTGAGCGTTCCGCAAACGACGGACGAGGTTATCGACGTGATCCAGAAGAACTGGGAAGAGCTTATCAAACCGAACAAGCTCGAAATCAATTCGGGCCATGACGCGCAGCGTTTCGCGACGGTCGTCGCCGAGCCGCTCGAGCGCGGCTTTGGCCTTACGCTCGGCAACGCGCTTCGCCGCGTGCTGATGTCGTCGCTCCAGGGCGCGGCCGTCACGGCCGTGCAGATCGACGGCGTGCTGCATGAGTTCTCCTCCATCGCGGGCGTCCGCGAGGATGTGACGGACATCATCCTGAACATCAAGAATCTCGCGCTGCGTCTTCATGCCGAAGGCCCGAAGCGCATGTCGCTCTCGAAGAAGGGCCCGGGCGTCGTGACCGCCGGCGACATCACCGCCGGTGCCGACATCGAAGTGCTGAACCCCGAGCTCGTCATCTGCACCCTCGACGAGGGCGCGGAGATACGCATGGAGTTCACCGTCGCGCTCGGCAAGGGCTATGTCGCCTCCGACCGCAACCGTCCGGAAGATGCGCCGATCGGCCTTATCCCGATCGACAGCCTCTACAGCCCGGTCAAGCGCGTGTCCTACAAGGTCGAGAACACCCGCGAGGGCCAGGTTCTGGACTATGACAAGCTCACGCTGCAGATCGAGACGAACGGCGCCGTGACGCCGGAAGATGCGGTGGCCTACGCCGCGCGCATCCTGCAGGATCAGCTCCAGACCTTCGTGAACTTCGAAGAGCCCGAGCAGAAGCATGTCGAGGAGAGCCGTCCGGAACTCGAGTTCAATGCGGCGCTCCTGAAGAAGGTCGACGAGCTGGAGCTTTCCGTCCGTTCGGCCAACTGCCTCAAGAACGACAACATCGTCTATATCGGCGACCTCATCCAGAAGACGGAGAGCGAAATGCTCCGCACTCCGAACTTCGGCCGCAAGTCGCTGAACGAGATCAAGGAAGTGCTCGCTCAGATGGGCCTTCATCTCGGAATGGAAGTCCCGAACTGGCCGCCGGAGAATATCGAAGAGCTGGCGAAGCGGTACGAAGA
>JAGUWA010000049.1 GCA_020062605.1 Parvibaculum sp.
ACGAGGGCGCTGGCACCGCCGCGCTCGATCGCTCCTCGGCCGGCTTCCTCGGCGGCGTCGACCGTGAAATCGGCTCCGCGAGTCGCATCGGCATCGCGGCGGGCTACAGCCGTTCGAATTTCGACGTGAACGGCCGGGCGTCTTCCGGCGAGAGCGACAATTTCCACCTCGCGGGCTATGCGGGCACGGAGCTTGGTGCCGTTGAGCTCAAGGCCGCACTTGGCTACAGCTTCCAGATGGCGGATACGGAGCGCACCGTTCTTGGCGCCCGCATCAAGGGCGATTACGACGCGCATACGGTGCAGGGCTCCACCGAAGCGAGCATCGGTTTCGACATGGGTGCCCTGACCCTCACACCCTTTGCCGGTCTCTCCGTCGTCCACATCGAAACGGAGAGCTTCACCGAGACGGGCGGTCCGGCTGCCCTTGCACGGTCCGGTACCAGCAATACGACCGGCATCACCGCGCTTGGTCTTCGCGCCCGGCGCGGGTGGGAAGGGGGCGAGCTCTTCGGCTCAGCCGCCTGGCGTCACGCCTTTGGCGATGTGAATTCCACCTCGCGCGCGGCCTTTGCGAGCAACCCCTCGGCGCCGTTCGCCGTTCGCGGCGCACCGCTCTCGGAAGACGTTCTGGCGCTCGGTGCCGGTGTCGAGATCGAACTCGGTGTCGCAACGACGCTCGAGCTGTCCCATAGCAGCGAACTCGCCTCCGACAGCCGCGACCATGGGTTGAAGGCGAAACTCCGGATCGACTTCTGAGAGGTAAAAACAGCAAGCGCTGTTCGATAAAACAAAAAGCATTGTCCACAATTGCGGGAGCCCCGCAAGTGGATGCCTGTTGTGCTGCATTCCTTGTTTCTAGAGGTGTGCCTGCGTCAGCTTCTGGCGCAAAGTGGCCATCCAGCTGGTCGCCACCGGCCTTCGTATCCTCCCTCACATCCCGTCCAAATCCCTCGTCAAAGCCCGTGTCCGCCACACGGGCTTTTGCTTGTTCAGACTTGCCGTATCATTCGCTAAAGTCTCGGATTCGGGGGAGGGGATGGTCGCATGGCGGCCAGCCGGGCCGTTCTCCATTCGACAAGCAGAAAGGGGAAGCATGTCCAGCGGGCAGCCGAAAAAGCGCGGGGCGAAGGCGAAAAAGCCCAATACAGAGAAGGAATCGAAGGGAAGCAAGGGCGATCTAGGCTTCGAGGCGGAGCTCTTCAAGACCGCCGACAAGCTGCGCGGCAACATGGAGCCGTCGGACTACAAGCATGTCGCGCTGGGCCTGATCTTCCTCAAGCACATCTCGGACAGTTTCGAGGCGAAGCGCGCCGAGTTGTTGGCTGACTATCCCGAGGATGCCGAAGACCCCGACGCCTATGCCGCCGAGAACATCTTCTGGGTGCCGAAGGAGTCGCGGTGGTCGCATCTCCAGGCGAATGCGAAGCAGTCCGGCATCGGCAAGCTGATCGACGAGGCGATGATCGCCATCGAAAAGCGCAACGAAAGCCTGAAGGGCGTTCTTCCGAAGGATTACGCGCGCCCTGCGCTCAACGCCGTCATGCTGGGCGAACTGATCGACCTTATCTCAGGAATAGCTCTGGGGCAGGAGAGGGGACAGTCGCGCGACGTGCTCGGCCGCGTCTATGAATATTTCCTCGGCCAGTTCGCGGGCTCGGAAGGAAAGCGCGGCGGCGAGTTCTACACGCCGCGCTCCGTCGTCCGCACCATGGTCGAGATGCTGGAACCTTACAAGGGCCGCGTCTACGATCCCTGTTGCGGCTCGGGCGGCATGTTCGTGCAGTCGGAAAAATTCGCCGAGGAGCATGAAGGTCGGGTTGGCGACATCGTCGTCTATGGGCAGGAGTCCAATTACACGACCTGGCGGCTCTGCAAGATGAACCTCGCCGTGCGCGGCATCGATGCGGACATCCGCTGGAACAGCGAAGGCAGCTTCCACAAGGACGAGCTGCGCGATCTCCGTGCGGACTACATCCTCGCCAATCCCCCCTTCAATATTTCGGACTGGGGCGGCGACCGCCTGCGCGAGGATGTGCGCTGGAAATACGGGCCCCCACCGGCCGGCAATGCGAACTTCGCCTGGGTGCAGCACATCGTCCATCATCTCTCTCCCTCCGGCACGGCCGGCGTGGTGCTCGCCAATGGCTCCATGTCGTCGACGCAGAGCGGCGAGGGCGAGATCCGCCGCGCGCTCATCGAGGGCGTGGAGGGCAAGCCCGGCGTCGTCGATTGCATGGTGGCGCTACCCGGCCAGCTCTTCTATTCGACGCAGATTCCCGTCTGCCTCTGGTTCCTCGCCCGGGACCGCTCCAACGGCATCGCCCGCGACGAGAAGCTCCGCGACCGCCGCAACGAAATCCTCTTCATCGATGCGCGCAAGCTCGGTCACATGGTGGACCGTACACGGAAGGAATTCTCCGACGAAGACATCGAGAAGATCACGCGCGCCTATCATGCCTGGCGTGGCGAGGCGCGGGCAGGGGCTTATGAGGATGTGCCCGGTTTCTGCAAATCGGCGACGCTGGAGGAGATCAGGGCCCACGGCCATGTGCTGACGCCGGGGCGCTATGTCGGTGCGGCGGAGGCGGAAGAAGACGACGTGCCCTTCGAGGAGCGGTTTGCGGGACTACAAGCGAAGCTCGAAACCCAGTTCGCCGAGGCCGACCGGCTGACGGCGACGATCCGCGAGCGTCTGGGCGGGGTCCTCGGCGGATGACTACACTTTCAGATGCAGTAGGTGGTGCGCAGAATATCATTGGTGGCCCATTTGGGTCCAACTTGACTCAAGCAGACTATCAAATGAGAGGCGTGCCGGTTATCCGTGGTTCAAACATGGAGGTCGGCGGGAGGTTTATTGGCGGCGACTTTGCGTATGTCTCTGTTGAAAAGGCCAATGGGAAGCTTGCGTCAAATCTCGCGAAACGCGGAGCCATAATCGTCACGCAACGCGGAACAATGGGCCAAGTCTCGATTATTCCCGCCAACTCTGAGTATGACAGTTATGTTGTTTCTCAGAGTCAGATGGCAATCAACGTCCCCCCGGAGAAAGCGAATCCAATTTTTGTCTACTACTTTCTTCGTTCACCCCAATTTTTGGAGTATTTGCATACATCAACAATTCAGACTGGCGTTCCGCATATCAACCTGACCATTCTGCGTCAGACGCCAGTTTCTTGGCCGCAAATCAAAGAGCAACACGCTATCGCATCTGTCCTCGGCGCACTCGACGACAAGATCGAGTTGAACCAGCGGATGAATGAGACGCTGGAGGCGATGGCGCGGGCGATCTTCAAGGACTGGTTCGTCAATTTCGGCCCGACCCGCGCGAAGATGGAAGGCCGTCCGCCCTATCTTGCGCCGGACATCTGGTCTCTCTTCCCCGACCGCCTCGATGACGAGGGCAAGCCGGAAGAGTGGGAACTAGGCGTGATGAGCGAACTGCTTACGCTCCAGAGAGGCTTTGACCTTCCTCTGCAAAATCGCCTCCCGGGAAATTATCCGGTGATCGCGGCCAGCGGCCCCAACGGGTTTCACGATAAGGCAATGGTGACCGGACCGGGGGTCACAACTGGGCGAAGCGGAGTGCTCGGAAAAGTCTTCTTCGTGCACGGAGACTTCTGGCCGCTGAACACGTCTCTGTGGGTCAAAGAATATCATCGCGCGACGCCGAGCTTTGCGTACTTCTATCTCAGAAATATTGACTTCGCAGCTTTCAATGCTGGTTCTGCAGTTCCTACTCTGAACAGGAATCACATACATAGCCTTCCAACAGTTTTGCCACCAACGGGACTGGTGACCGCATTTGACAAATTGGCGATGCCACTCTTGCAGCGACAACACCAAAATGAAACTGAGTCAGCGACGCTTGCCCGGACCCGCGACCTCCTTCTCCCCAAGCTCATGTCCGGCGAAATCCGAGTGAAGGATGCCGATACGGTGGTCGAGGCGGCGCTATGATCCGGAGGCCGGATGAGCGCTTGTGCTGGTCTTTTCGCGACCTCGCGCGCTGGACCATGAAGAAGGTTGGAAGTTCGTGGGGCCACGGCATTTCTTTTGGCGAAGAAACCATTACCGAAAGCCTGCTTCTTCAGTTGGCGGAATGGTACGCCCCCCACGAGTTGCGGATCAAGACATGGACAAAGCCCGAGGAGGGAACTGGAACAAGAGCCACCGGCGGACTGCCGACAGGTGCGGATTGGGATTTCTGGATCGTGGATGGCACCGGACAAGGTATCCATCTACGCAGCCAGGCAAAAAGGCAGTTCAGTTCAGGACACTATGAAAGTCTTGATGGCGCCGGCCAGCAGATTCAGGACCTCCGAAACAATTGCGGCACAGCGATCCCACTATACGTCTTTTATAACGGCCCTTGGCATGGTTGGCCGAAAGCGCCCTGTTCTCGCTACTGTGGCCCACGATTTTCCGCCCGCAACGTCTGGGGCTGCGCTATTGCGCCGGTATCGGGGATTCCCACCATAGTGAGGCCGCATCCAGATCAGATCAGCTCGATGCGTCCCTGGCATTGCCTGGTCTGCCCGTGTCCGCTTGGGACGGGCAGCGGTTCTCTGCCACAACGGATCGCATCTGTGTTGCGGGCGCTTTACGAGGAAGCCGGGGGAGGCGATCGTCTCAGAGATGCGTCACCGCTCTCCTTCGAACTGAGCATCACTCCCCCGCCTTGGGTTCCACTACTTCAAGGTGCAATCCAGGACAGCAGTGCTATTGAACAGTATCTCGACAAAAACGGCCTTCGAGGGGTCGCGCTGGTTAGACAGATCGCGCCGATACTCGAGTAGGTTGAGAATGTCTATCGGTAGGCTGTAGTCTTTTCCATTACTTCAGGCCAGAAATACCGGCTGGGCAATTGGGGAGCTTCATGAAGATTTCGGCGGCGCTCGACAAGATCGACGAGCATCAACTCTTTGTGCCGGCATTTCAGCGCGAATATGTCTGGAAGCGCGATGATGCCAAGGAGTTGATCGATTCCCTGATCAAGCAATACCCCACAGGGACCATGCTCACTTGGGAGACGGCGAATCCGCCGGAACTCAAGGGCCCCCACAAATACGATGCAAGACAGGGTGCCGTCCGCGTTCTTCTTGACGGACAGCAGCGGATCACGACGCTTTACATGCTCGTCCGAGGCGACATCCCGCCTTACTATAGCGCCGCCGAAATTCTGAACGACACGCGCGGTCTCTATGTGAACATCGAGACGCTGGAGCTTGCCTACTACAGCAAGGTCAAAATGGAGGGCGATCCGCGTTGGCAGAACATCACCGACATCTTCCAGCGGAAGATCCGCGCCAAGGACATTGTCCGTCAACTTAAAGAGAAGGGCGAAACGGTCAGCCGCGAGCGCGACGACCTGATGGACGACAACACGCGAGCGATCGAGAACATCCTTGATCGTGATTTTCCCGAACAAATCATTTCGGTTAAGGCGAATGTCCGTGAGGCCATTGACGTTTTCTACAAGGTCAATGCGAGCGGCGTTTCGCTCAGCGATGCCGAGCTGGCCCTGGCGCAAATTTCTGGCTACTGGCCTGAGGCCCGCGACATTTTCAAGAAAAAACTCGTCGAACTTGCCGAAGAAGGCTTCGTCTTCAAACTCGACTTCCTCGTCTATGTGCTTCTTGGATGCCTCTACCACCTCGGTTCCGAGATGCGGAAACTGCACGACGCCGAGAACAACGAAACGATCCGGGAAGCATGGAACCTGCTTGACCGGCAGGTGCTGGATTACGTCGCCGGATTGATGCGCTCGCGCGCCTTTGTTGACCACACCGACGAGATCAACTCCGTCTATGCGTTGATTCCGATCATCGTCTATTGCTTCGACAAGGATGGCGAACACCTGACCGATGCGGAAATCCGTAAGATGGTCAAATGGTTCTACTATTCGCAGATCAGGGCGCGCTATGTCAGCCAGCTTCCCCAGAAGCTTGATCGCGACCTGCGTATCGTCGCGGAGTCGAAAAACCCTTTTGACGAATTGCTGGCGGTGATCGAGGAGGAGCGCCGTCTGGAGATAACGCCGGACGAGTTCGTGGGGCGTTCGATTTCACATCCGCTGTTTGGCCTTGTGCGCTGGTATCTGAAAAGCAGGAACGCGGTCTGCCTGACCACGGGTGTGGAGTTGCGGCAGGCCATGGGGCGCAAATACGCGCTCGAAAACGACCATATCTTTCCGTATTCGAAGCTGAAGATGAGGGGCTACGGAACCGACAACAGGCTGAAATATTCGCTCGCTCAGGAACTGACGAACCGGGCGATCCTGACGCAGGTTGCCAACCGGTCGAAGGGAGCAAGGGACGCGAAAGACTACCTTGCAGACGCCGACGCGCGCTTTCCCGGCAGCCTTGCGCTGCAATGCGTGCCCGAACGGCGGGATCTCTGGGACATCGAGAACTATGAGGCTTTTCTGCAAGCGCGGCGGACGATGCTGGCGGAAAAGCTCAACGCCTTTCTGGCTGGTATAACCGAGACAAGACCCTCCGAAGCGCCCATCACCCTTGAAGAAATGATCGAAGAAGGTGAGGGCGATGAACTTGAGTTCAAGTCTTCCCTTCGGTGGGATTTCCGGGAAGAGACGGTCAATAAGCGGCTTGAAGAGGTTGTGATGAAGACGATCGCTGCTTTCGCCAACGGGCAAGGCGGAACGCTGCTGATCGGCGTGGCTGACAACGGTGAAGCCCTGGGTCTTGAGGGCGACTATCACGCACTGGGAGGCGCCAATCGGGATAAGTTCGAGCTGCATCTGCGGAATCTGATGAACGAGGCCTTCGGTGCAAGCTTCGTGACGGGAAAGATCAAGGTATCGTTCCCTGAAATCGGGGAGATCGAAATTTGCCGTATCGAGATCCTTCCGTCGACAAAGCCTCTCATCATTTCGGTCAAGGACAAGAGTGGGCAGGCACAGGAGAAATTCTATGTGCGTAGCGGGAATTCATCGCAGGAATTTTCGTTGAACGAGATGCAGGCCTACCTCACCGAAAGGTTCCCGGCATGAGCGGGGAGAGCCGTTTGGAGGGAGTGCAAAGGGCGCCTTGGAACAAGGGAGGCGCCTGATGGCGTTCGTCTCAGAGGCCGATGTCGAGAATCTGTTGCTCGGGCAGTTGCACTCGCTCGGCTATGTCGTCGCCTTCGAGACCGACATCGGCCCCGACGGCAAGACGCCCGAGCGCGAGGCCTTTGCAGATGTGCTGCTGCTGAAGCGTCTCACCGCCGCCATCGAGAGATTGAACCCCGCCATACCCGCCGAGGCGCGGAGCGATGCGCTGCGCAAACTCGTCGCCACCGAAAAGCCTTCCCTCGTAGAGGAAAACCGGCGTCTCCACAGGCTGATGGTGGAGGGCGTCGATGTCGAGTTCTACGGCGAGGACGGAACGATCCGCGGCGACAAGGTGCGCCTCATCGATTTCGACGATCCGTCTGCGAACGACTTTCTGGCGACCGGCCAGTTCACCGTGGTGGAGGGCCGTGTCAACCGCCGGCCAGACATTGTCGTCTTCGTAAACGGATTGCCATTGGGCGTCATCGAACTGAAGGCGCCGGGCGGCGAGAGCGCCACGCTCACCGGCGCGCATAACCAGCTTCAGACCTACAAGACGCAAATTCCTTCGCTCTTCCGTACCAACGCCGTTCTCGTCATCTCGGACGGGCTGACCGCGCGTGTCGGCTCGCTCACCGCCGATCGCGAGCGCTTCATGCCCTGGCGCACGACCGATGGCGAGGTCGTCGCCGCAAAGGGCGCGCCCGAACTCCAGGTGCTGATCGAAGGCATTTTCGAGCCCCGCCATCTTCTCGACCTTCTGCGTGACTTCACGGTCTTCGGCGAGACGGGATCGGACCTCGCGAAGATCATCGCAGGCTATCACCAGTTCCATGCGGTGAAGCGCGCGGTCACCTCGACGCTGCGCGCGCTCGCGCTCAACAAGGAGGGTGAGGCGAGGGCGCCGGGTTTCGCTGAGGACCCGGCCACGTTCGGCCTGCCGGGCGTCGGCAGCTACCAAAAGGGCGACAAGCGCATCGGCGTCATCTGGCATACGCAAGGGTCGGGCAAGAGCCTGCTCATGGCTTTCTATGCGGGGCAGCTTGTCCGCCATCCCGAACTCGAAAATCCGACCATCGTCGTCATCACCGACCGCAACGATCTCGACGACCAGCTTTTCGCGACCTTCTCCATGTGCCGCGACCTGATCCGTCAGACGCCGGTCCAGGCCGAGAGCCGCGAGGATTTACAGGCCGCGCTGAGCCGTGCCTCGGGCGGCGTGGTCTTCACCACCATCCAGAAGTTCTCGCCGCTGACGGGAGAGGCCGACTATCCGGTCCTGTCCGAACGGCGCAACATCGTCGTCATCGCCGACGAGGCGCATCGCAGCCAGTACGGCTTTCGCGCGCGCATCGAGCGCAAGACCGGCGACATGGCCTATGGCTTCGCCAAATATCTGCGCGACGCGCTGCCCAATGCCTCCTTCATCGGCTTCACCGGAACGCCCATCGAGCAGGACGATGTGAACACGCCCGCCGTCTTCGGCGACTACATCGACATCTACGACATCAGCCGTGCCGTCGAGGACGGCGCCACCGTTCCGATCTATTACGAGAGCCGCCTCGCGCGCATCGAACTGCCGGAGGACGAGAAGCCGCGTATCGACGCCGAGATCGCGGAGCTGACCGAGGACGAGGCAGTCACGGAGCAGGAGAAGATCAAGCAGCGATGGGCGACCGTTGAGGCGCTGGTCGGCTCCGACAAGCGGCTTTCCATGGTGGCCGAAGATCTCGTCCGTCATTTCGAGGAACGTGTGGGCGCCATGGACGGCAAGGCCATGGTTGTCTGCATGAGCCGGCGCATTTGCGTTGCGCTTTATCGGAAGATCGTCGAACTGCGCCCCGAATGGCACAGCGCCGACGATGCCGAAGGCACGGTAAAGGTCGTGATGACGGGATCGGCCTCCGATCCGCAGGACTGGCAGCCGCATATCGGAACGAAATCCCGCCGCGATCTTCTCGCCAAGCGCGCAAAGAACCCCGGCGATCCGCTGAAGCTCGTCATCGTCCGCGACATGTGGCTCACCGGCTTCGACGCGCCGTCGATGCACACCATGTATGTCGACAAGCCGATGCGGGGCCACGGCCTGATGCAGGCGATCGCCCGCGTCAACCGCGTCTTCCGCGACAAGCCCGCCGGTCTCGTCGTCGACTACATCGGCATCGCCCAGAACCTCAAAAGCGCGCTCAGCCAGTATTCGGCGGACGACCAGCGGCAGGCCGGGGTCGACGAGGCCGAGGCCGTCGCGGCGCTCATTGAGAAGTTCGATGTCGTGAAAGCCATGTATCACGGCTTCGACTATGCGAGCGGCCTTGCCGGAACGGGTCATGAGCGGCTTGCCGTTCTTGCCGGGGCGGTCGACTGGGTTCTCGGAAAGCAGCACGAGGCTGCCGCGCTCGAGACGACCGAGGATGGCAAGAGGCGGGAGAACCGCCGCTATCAGGACGCCGTGTTGGCGCTCTCCAAGGCTTTCGCTCTCGCCTCGGGCAGCGACGAGGCGCGGGCGCTTCGTGACGAAGTCGGCTTCTTCCAGACCGTTCGGGTCGCGCTGATGAAGTCCGCCGATACGACGGGGCTCTCAGGCGCTGACCGGGAATTCGCGATCCAACAGATTCTGGATCGCGCCGTGGTCTCGACCGAGATCGTCGATATCCTTGCGGCAGCCGGCATCACGACGCCCGACATCTCGATCCTGTCGGACGAGTTCCTCGCCGAGGTTCAGCAGCTCCAGAAGAAGAACCTTGCGCTTGAAGCGCTGCGCAAGCTCCTCAATGACGAGATCCGCTCCCGCAGCAAGACCAATGTTGTCGAGACCAAACGTTTCTCGGAGCGTCTGGAGGCCGCAATTGCCCGCTATCACACCAACGCGATCAGCACCGTCGAGGTGATGCAGGAGCTGATCGATCTGGCGAAAGACGTCCGGGCCGCCAGGCAGCGCGGCGCGGAGGAGGGGCTTACCCAGGACGAGATTGCCTTCTATGACGCTCTCGCGGAGAACGAGAGCGCTGTCGAGGCTATGGGAAACGATGCTCTCAAGCTGATTGCCCACGAGTTGCTGGAGAGCCTGCAGGGTAATGTAACGGTGGACTGGTCGCGCCGCGAAAGCGCGCGGGCCCGCATGCGGGTTCTCGTAAAGCGGATACTCCGCAAGCACGGCTATCCGCCGGACATGCAGGACGCGGCCGTGCAGACCGTGCTGCGTCAGGCCGAGGCGTTATCGGCCAGTTGGATTGCTTAGGCGGGCGGGAGCAAGAAGGTCCAAGCGCTTTCGGAAAAACGGCCCGGAAATTGGAAAAACGCCTCAGGTGTTGCGATACGTTGATGACCACAGGCTGCACGGGAATACATTCCTTGAAAGTGACATCCTGTGCAGGAACTTCGTCCTATAGACCCAGATTTTTCGGCAAGAGGGCGGCATAAGCGCCTTTAGCCATTAGTAAAAACCGGATTTCTCCAGATTCTTTTTCTGTGCAACCAGATTCAGATTTTATGCGATCCTACAGCTCTTGATTCTGCGCTATTTTTTGCCAAGCGTTTCGCCGATAATATATATTATGAAGAATAATATTGCCCCCAAAGGCCGGATTTCTGCGCATTTCTCCGCTCAAGGCCGCAACTCGCCCTGAACCACCCCTCAATCCACTTTCGTCACACATTGGGTAATTCGATGACGGTCTGAACGGATCGCCCGCTCGTTTGTTCTTCCGTTAATGGGCGCTGGGGGCGTCGAAGTCTGGAGGAACAGATCAATGACGCAATTCAGAAAGATCCTGCTTGCCGGTACCGCAAGCTTCGCGCTCGTCGCGACACCGGTTGTCGCGGCCGATGTTCTCGGCGGCGCCACGGGTGCTGCCTCGGGCACGGC
>JAGUWA010000132.1 GCA_020062605.1 Parvibaculum sp.
GCGGCGGCGAGGACCGGCACGAAGGGAATGCCGAGCCGCGTGAAAAGCTTGCGGAGCGGCGCCGTCGCCGTGAAGACGCCGCAGCGGAGGCCGCGCTCCCGCCCGTGACGCAACATGGCGGACATGAGCGGGAAGAGCGCGAAGGGCGAGGCGCTGACCAGCGTCGTCACTTCGAGAAACTCGTCGCGCGCGTACGGCTTGCCGAGGGTGGCGAAAGCCTGCATTTCAAGCGGCGCATCGAGATAGGCCTCCGAAAAGAAACCGTCCCCGCGAAGGCGAAGCCCGGCGGCCGCGAGCGGCGCGCCGTCCGCTCCCGCGATGGCGAAGAGGGTCGCCGGCAAGCTCCCGACCTTCGCTCCATATTTCCGGGCGTAACCCGCCCTGATGAAATCCTCGACGGCCGGCCGCACCGTCGCAGTGGAATCGACAAGCATCACCTGCACGTCTGCCCTCGGGGTGGTCTGCGCCGGCGGAGAGGGGCGGGCGCGGTTACGCGAACAAAGAATGGGGGCAAAGTCCCGCTTACTTGAGGACGTAGCTGATCTCGGAACCGTCGGAGCCGGCGAACTTCACCTGCACGAGGACGCCCGCGGCGTCGTACCAGAGCTCGCGTTCGAGCTTGCCGGTGACGGAGTAGTGCGTGGCGGTGACGGGCTCGCCGTTCACCTCGACCGTCTCGGGGCCGACTTCGCGCACCGTCACATCCATGCTGGAGCCGTCCAGCGTGTTGAGGAGGGCGTTCTGCTTGACGAGGTCTTCGTTCCAGAGGCTCGCGGGGATGACGTCCGGGTTCTCGTCGCCCTGACGGGCATCGCCATTCACGACCAGCTTGCCGTCCGCCGCATTCACGGCGAGGCGATGCGGCGTGCCGTCGTCATTCGTCTTCGACTCGAGCGAGACGAGCTGGCCGTCGCGCCAGGTTTCGTGGCCTTCATGTTCGAAGCGGTAGACGGCAATGCCGAGCATTTTCACGGCGATATCGGTGTCGATGTCGACTTTCAGCTCGTCGCCTTCGCGAGCAAATTCGAGGCGGTGCGTGCCGATTTCGTCGCCGCCGCGCAGAACGGTGAAATCAAGCTTGCCGCTTTCGGGAACGGCGGCATTCGCGAGGCTTGCGGCGGAAAGGAAGAAGGCGGAGGCGGCGATGGCCGCGGAAAGGGTTTTCTTGTTCATACGCATACGCAAACTCCTGTGCGGGACATGCCGGTTCGGGATTGCGCATGAAAAAAGCCTCTCCCGCTTACAGCATCCTTACGGAGGGGAGGTGCGGCGGGATGTCACGGAAAATTCATCCGGGGGAAAGGAAAAGCCCGCGCCGGTAAGGCGCGGGCTTTGATGTCTTGAAGAATCTTTTCCTGACGCCGCGTTCCGCGGCTTCTGGATTGCTTCGCTCCGCTCGCAATGACGCCCTATTGGAGGTTGCGGCCGGGGCTGGCGCTGCTTCCCCTCCCCATTTCCTGATGGCTTGTCCACCAAGGCGCACAAGCCGGGAGGGTGGGAAGGAAAGTTTGCTACTAGTTCCGTTCGCGGCGGGCGAGGAAGGCGAGGCGTTCGAAGAGGTGAACGTCCTGCTCGTTCTTCAGGAGCGCGCCGTGGAGCGGCGGGATGAGCTTCGTCGGGTCCTTCTCGCGCAGCGCTTCCGGCGAGATGTCTTCCGAAAGGAGGAGCTTCAGCCAGTCGAGAAGTTCGGACGTCGAGGGCTTCTTCTTCAGGCCCGGCACTTCGCGGATCTCGTAGAAGATCGAGAGCGCTTCCTGCACGAGCTTGCCCTTCAGGCCCGGGAAGTGGACGTCGATGATGGCGCGCATCGTGTCTTCGTCCGGGAACTTGATGTAGTGGAAGAAGCAGCGGCGCAGGAAGGCGTCCGGCAGTTCCTTCTCGTTGTTCGAGGTGATGATGACGATGGGGCGCTGGGCGGCCTTGATGGTTTCGTTCGTCTCGTAGACGTAGAACTCCATCCGGTCGAGTTCCTGCAGAAGGTCGTTCGGAAACTCGATGTCGGCCTTGTCGATCTCGTCGATGAGCAGGATCGGGCGCTTCGGGCGCTCGAAGGCTTCCCAGAGCTTGCCCTTTGAGATGTAGTTGCGGATGTCCTTCACGCGCTCGTCGCCGAGCTGGCTGTCGCGCAGGCGCGAGACCGCATCGTACTCATAAAGGCCCTGATGCGCCTTGGTGGTCGACTTGATGTTCCAGGTGATGAGCTCGGCGTCGATCGCCTTGGCGATTTCCTCGGCCAGCACCGTCTTGCCGGTTCCGGGCTCGCCCTTCACGAGAAGGGGACGCTGCAGCGTGATCGCCGCGTTGACGGCGACGCGCAGGTCTTCTGTGGCGACGTAATCTTTCGTTCCCTCAAACTTCATGGATATGGCTTTCCCCTGGGTGCGCGTTGGCGCCCGTTACCGAATTGCTGAACGCGAAGGAACCTAAAGGCTGGCCCGGCCGGGTTCAAGGAAAAGGCCTGTTCGCGGACGGGGAGGGGCTTTCGCGATTTTAACGGGTGGGAAAGGATCGCGGTTGCCCGGCTCACGGCAATTTCTGCCGGTCCAGGGGCAGGGGATGCCGGGCCGGAAGGGAGGGCGTCGGTCTAAGTTGTTGAAATATATGGAGTAAATTGCTGGCCTCATCCTTGCTCACATAGGGCCAGACCATGTCCCGCCGCCTATGGCCGGGACGGACCCCGTGGAGAGCGCCATGAGCTTTTTTGGATCGATGACCACCGCCGTGACCGGCATCCGCGCCCAGTCGAGCGCGCTGGGTCATATCTCGGACAATATCGCGAACTCGCAGACCGTGGGCTTCAAGCGCACGGATACGAGCTTCCAGGACATCGTGACGGCGTCGAGCAGCCGCAACCATCTGCCGGGCGCGGTGCTCGCGGCGCCTGCCTTCACCAATACGGTGCAGGGTTCGATCGACGCTTCCGAGACGCCGACCCACATGGCCATCAACGGCGAAGGCTTCTTCATCGTCTCGGCGCAGGTCGCGACGGTGGACGGCAACCCGGTGTTCGACGGCGTGAACTACTACACGCGGCGCGGCGACTTCGCGATGGACAAGCATGGCTATCTCGTGAACGGCGCGGGCTACACGCTGCAGGGGCTCGAAATCGACCCGGCGACGGGCAATCCGATCGGCGATACGCCGGGCCGCATCCAGATCGACCGCGACTTCCTGGCGGCGCGCAACACGGGCACGATCAGCTACAAGGCGAACCTGCCGGCCTGGCCGAAGACCGTGAACGCCGATACGGCTATCGCGGACAGCGAGCTGCTGACCATCAACCGCTTCACGCCGGCGCTGGCCGACCTCAGCGTGATCTCGGCGGCGAACGAAGACATCTTCCTCGACAATTCGCTCTCGGGCGGCGCGGTGACGGGATACGACGCGCTCGGCGCGCCGGCCAATGTTCAGTTCCGCTGGGCCAAGGTCGACAATGCCAATGGCGGCGGCGACACCTGGAACCTGTTCTACAAGACCGACGACAGCGCGACCGGCGTCCAGGACAAATGGGTGAATGTCGGCCAGGATTACGCGTTCGATGCGCAGGGCCGCCTTTCGCCCGCCGTGGACTCGACCACGATCACCGGCCTCACCGTGAACGGCGTCAGCCTTGGCGACGTGACGCTCGACCATGGCGCGTCGAACATCACGCAGTTCCAGGACGACAACGGCACCGTGAAGACGACGGCGCTCGACCAGGATGGCTATCCTTCCGGCGAACTCGTCAGCATCGCGGTTTCCGAGAACGGGCGCATTACCGGCACCTATTCGAACGGCAAGACGGTCGATCTCGCGGAAGTGTCGCTGGCGAAGTTCAATGCGGCGGACAAGCTGCAGAAGATCGACGGCACGGCTTTCGCCGCGACGCAGGAATCGGGCGAACCGATGCTGACGGGCGGCGACAGCGTGATCGGTTCGGCGAAGGAAGCGTCCAACGTCGACATCGCCGACGAGTTCTCCAAGCTCATCGTGACGCAGCAGGCCTATACGGCCGGCACGCGCATCGTGACGACGGCGGACGAGCTCATCAGCGAAACGCTCAACATGAAGCGATAAGAACAGGCGCGGCGGGGCTGACCCGCCGCGTACCGGCCAAGCAGCCCAAGCCAGTCACCAGGTCCCGTCATGAGCCTTACTTCCGCCCTCGGCGCCGCAATGAGCGGACTGAACGTCTCCCAGGCCGGGATCGACGTTAC
>JAGUWA010000390.1 GCA_020062605.1 Parvibaculum sp.
CTGGGCGGAAACCCGCACGACGGAAGAAGCGCTTGCCGAACTCGAGGCGGCGCGCATTCCGGCGGGGCCCGTCTACTCGCCCCAGCAAGCCCTCGACGATCGCCACATCAAGGAAATGGGATATCTGAAGCCCCTCGCCTTCCCCGGTCTTCCCGGCCCGGCGCCCGTCATGGAGACACCGCTCAGGCTCTCGCGCACGCCGGCATCCGTTCGCGAGCGTGCACCTTTACTTGGCGAGCATACCGGCGTCATTCTCGGTGAACTCGGCTACACCGCAGAAGAAATTTCGGCCTTCCGTTCGGAAGGGATCATCTGATCCATGCCGAAAACGCTCAACGAATTTCCACGTCTCGGGCTCGCCCATCTGCCGACGCCGCTCGTCGAGATGCACCGCCTGCGCGAGGCGCTCCGGGCGCAAGACGGGCGCGACGTTCCCCGCCTCTTCATCAAGAGAGACGATTGCACAGGACTTGCGACGGGTGGCAACAAGACGCGCAAGCTTGAGTATCTGTTGGGAGAGGCTCTGGCGCAGGGCTGCAATACAGTGGTGACGACGGGCGCGCTGCAGTCGAACCACGCCCGGCAAACGGCGGCGGCGGCGGCCGCGGCCGGTCTTTCCTGCATTCTCGTTCTCTTCGACTCGGTGCCCTATGCAGGCCGGGCCTATCGCAAGTCAGGCAATCTTCTGCTCGACCGAATTCTCGGCGCGGAAGTCCGGGTCGAACCCGCGGACGCCGATGCAGGGCATGTCTTCGGCGAGCTCTTCAAGGAGATCGAGTCAAATGGCGGCAAGTCCTATTTCGTGCCCGTCGGCGGGTCGAGCCCGACAGGGTCGCTCGGCTATGCGCGGGCCTATCTCGAACTCGCAGATCAGGCGCAGGCGCTTGATTTCCGCAAGACGGTCCTCGTCCATGCCTCGTCGAGCGGAGGAACGCAGGCCGGTCTCGTTGCCGGTGCGCAGCTTCGCGGCAGCGGGCCTGCTGTCGCCGGCATCAACGTCTATCGTCAGGACACGGCGGCAATGGCGGAAGGCATACACGCCCTCGCGTGCAAGACAGCCGCGCTTCTCGATGCCTCCACGCCTCCCGCCGGATCGATCGATCTCGACGGCGACTATCTGGGCGAGGGTTATGGTTTGCCGACGCCTGGAATGAGAGAGGCGGTCGAACTCGTCGCTCGGACGGAAGGCGTGCTGCTCGATCCCGTCTATACCGGCAAGGGCATGGCAGGTCTCATCGGGCAGATCATGTCCGGAAAATATGCGGAGATGGAAGCGGCGATATTCCTTCATACGGGCGGCATGCCCGGCCTGTTCGCCTATGAGGAGGAATTCGCCCCGCGCTGAACTTCAGCCTTGGGCAGCGACCTGCCCGCGACGGCGCAGAATTTCCGCCTGGGCATCCTCGCCGATCGTTTCGTGAAGCCTGGCCGCGGCTTCGACGAATTCCTGAGCGTTGGTGCGGGCGGTGCCCCGTGCAACACGCATCTCTTCCAGCAACCGGTCTTCGTAGGACGCAAGATAGGTGTCGATTTGCTGCCGTATGCTGCGGCAATGGCTCTGCGCGCCAAGGGGTTCGCAGATAGGCGTGACGCCGTTCACGAAGCGAAGGCAGGCCATCACCCTCTCGATCCGCGCACGATCCGGCGCCTTGGCGAGGTCGGGCCGCATCGGGCCGCCGCGGCCATACTGACCGAACTGATGAAACGGAAAGGCGCGGACGAGTTCCGTCTCGAAGCGCGACATTTCCTGCGAAATGGCGGCTGACAGGCGCGCACGCGTCGCAAGCAGGCGCTGGCCCCACTCGCCGTTGCGTCGAAGGTCGATTTCCGCTGCAAATCCCTTCGACAGATGCGCGAAGGACCGGACATCGTCCAGAAGGACGTCAAGATCGGCATGACCGGGACGCAATGCTTCGGCGCGACGGGCGATTTTCTCCATGTCCGCGAGCAGATGCTCGCCAAACACCGAAAGATCGCAGCGGCTGATGATCATGTCGTTGCGCTGATGCGCGACCTTGCGCACGAAACGCAGGATCTGCGACGGCTCCTTGAGGCGTGCCATGACCGCGAAGGGAAGATAGAGAGCGTCGGCAGCCGACACGTCTGACAATTTTTCGTAGGCGTCCTTCAGGATGGCGACCATTCTGTCGCTGAAGTCGTCGATCCGCTTCGGCAGTTCGGCCTGAAGCTGCAGCATGGACGGCGCGACCGACAGGACGCTCGCGATTTCGCAGGCATCCTCGAGGCCGCTTTCGCCACCAAGGCGCTTCTCGGCCTGCTTGCGCTTCGCCGCGTCCTGGCGCGCTTCCTCAATGGCCGCGCGAATGGCCGAGGCTGCCGACGCATGCATGACGGCAACGGCGGCTTCCAGCGCGATGTCGTCGCCCTTCAACGTATGGTCCGCGATACGCGCCTTCAGGTCGGGCAAGGCATCCGGCATCAGATCGCCTTCGAGCCAGGCCCAGACACGCATGACGGAGGACCGCGAGATCCGCCCCTGCCGCACGCCGTCTTCGTCTGCGTCGACAAGCAAATCCTCGAACGGCCGGCAGAACTGGCGCACGGCATCCGGCGCGCCCGGCCGTTTTCCCGTAAAGGATGCGAGGAGCGGTCGAAGGCCGGAAAGGATCATCTCATAGGGTAATCCAGCCGTACCGCGCAGCCGCTCCCGCTCGAGGCCGGAGGCGAGTTTCAGGACAGTGGGCTGCGGAAGCTGCGCCAGATAGTTGGCGAGCTTCTGTCTGATCGATGTTTGCTGTTCCGTCATCATAGGCGTTCGCGGCACACATTCGATGGTTCGGGCGGGGTTCGACGGACAGGCCCTTCAGCCGTCCCGGATTGCCGCCTTATTTTCGGGCAATCCTCAAGCTATCCGGGCATGCTTAAAAATTGGTTCCGTACCCGTCAAAACCTCGGAAAAGCGCCACCGGACCCCCTGTAAAAACTGGTGGCGCGGCCCGAGATTTTCGATAGGCCGCAGGAAAATTCGGTGATAGCGTTTTTCCCCGGATGCCATCGTCAGGCTGGTATCCGTTCTTTATTCCTATACGAGGCATTCAAGGCACTATGGCTAGCGGAGTCGTGAAGTGGTTCAACGCCACTAAGGGTTATGGTTTCATTGCGCCGGCGGATGGCGGTAAGGACGTCTTCGTCCACATCTCTGCCGTTGAGCGCGCCGGCCAGAAATCCCTGCAGGAAGGTCAGCAGATCCAGTACGAACTGGTCGAGGGGCGCAATGGCCGCTTCTCCGCCGAAAATCTGGTTCTCGGCTAATACCGGCATCAGCAAGTGCGGCCGCGCCCGCGCTGAGACGTTCAAGGCCCTCCCCCCTAACCGGCGGAGGGCCTTTTCGTAACTGCTCCCGGAAGCTGGCCGAAGCGGCAGGGTACGGCTAGCATAAGCCCCATGTTTGGACCCTACACGCTCCTGGAACGCGCCCACGCTTTCGTATGGGACCGCCCGCTGAGCGAATTGCCGTTCTGGCAAAGGTCGCTCTTTCTCGCTGCCCGGATCGGCTGGGCGGTGGTGCGCGACCTTCTTGGCGGCGCGCTCAGCCTGCGCGCGATGAGCCTCGTCTATACGACGCTGCTTTCCATCGTGCCTGCCCTTGCAATCGCCTTCGCCGTCTTCCGCGCCTTCGGTTTCGACAGATATATCGAGACCATGCTGGCGGACTTCCTTGCACCGCTTGGCGACCAGGGCACCGAGATCACACAGCAGATGATGCAGTTCGTGCAGCGCGTGAACGTCAACGTGCTCGGCACGGTCGGCTTCGCCTTTCTGCTCTACACGGTGATTTCGCTCATCAACAAGGTGGAGGCCTCGTTCAACAGCATCTGGCGTGTCGAGGCGAACAGGTCGTTTGCACGCCAGTTCACCGAGATCGTCAGCATGAGCGTTCTCGGTCCGCTGCTGGTGCTCACGGTCTTCGGCATCATGGCGGGCGCCGTTTCGAACTCGTTCGTCGGCAGTCTCGCGGAGTATGAAGCGGTTCGCTATATCCTGGAACAGTCGAGCCGCCTCCTCCCCTATGCGGTCCTGATCACGGCTTTCAGCTTCATCTACATCATGATCCCGAATACACGGGTAAAAGCGGACGCGGCCGTGGTCGGTGCAACAGTCGCCGGCGTCACCTGGGGGGCGGCGGGCTGGACCTTCGCCACATTCGTCGTGAAATCGGCACAATATGTGGCGATCTATTCTGCGTTCGCCAGTCTCGTCTTCTTCATGATCTGGCTTTATGCCGCCTGGCTTATCCTGCTTGGCGGCTGCTCGATTGCCTTCTACTACCAGAACCGGGCCTATCTCTCGCCCCATGCGGGCGTGAGCCTCCTCACGCTTCGCCAGCTCGACCGCATGGCCGTGCAGGCGCTTCTGCTGGTGCACGACGCTTTCGATCGCGGGCAGACGCCCTGGACCGAGGAGACGCTAGCCCGGCGCCTTCACGTGCCGATGGAGTCCATGGACGAAATCGCCGCCGCGCTTTGCGAGGCCGGGCTCCTGACCTTTGCCACAGGTACGCCGAGCCGTTTCGTACCATGCCGTCCGGCGGACAAGACGAAGCTCGCCGATGTCTTCGCGGCTGTCCGTACGAAACGCTACAACCGGAGCATCTCCGACGGCAGTCTCGCTCACGAACCTCGCATCGAAGCCTTCTTCAGGGAACTCGACGAACGGCAGGCGGAGGTGATCGATGCCGTGACGGTCGCATCGCTCATGGCCGCCGACGAGGCGGAACTCGAGAAAACCCCCTCGGCAACGGCGGCCCGTTAACTCCTTGATTCGTATCGATGGCGAAAACGGTTCTTCGCCGGTGCGGCGACAAGCGAGCCGGTGGACCGGGCATCATTCACGCATCGCAAAAAACGCCCGCTAAACCACGCCCGGACACACCGGATGCGGTATGTGCGGAAGCTTCACACACATTTCCTTGACGCGACGGCGAACCGGATTCACGCTGGAGATCCTTGGTTCAACAATTGAAAGGAGGTGATCCGATGTCTAACGGTTTGCTGACGCCGTTTGCCATCGCCAAAGTTTCGATCTTGATAGAGGGTCGTGTGGCGAGGCAGGAAGAGCCGGACACTTCTGGGGGCCTTTCTGCCTGAGCCTTTATCCTTTATCGCCGCACCGGCAACGGCGCGGCGACTCTTCGAGACGAACAGATTGGTGCAAACGGGGCGGTCCCGCAGATAACATAATGGAGACCGCGTCGCTGCCGTTCCGAACTGGCCGCCGCCTTCCCGATGGAAAGCGGCGGCCTTTTCACGTCGCCCCCTCTCTAAAAAGTGGCCTCACCCAGGCGCGGTTCGGGGGGCCGGGTTTCACCAGGGGTGAGGCCGAACGGCCTCTCGGCCGTTCATTCAAGCAACCGACCGGTCAGTTCACGATTTGCCAGCTTCCGTCCGGCTGGCGGCACGCCGTGCCGTATGCGCTTTCAGGGCGGCCGCCGATATAGACGGTCTGAGTGTATTCGCGGCAGTAGCCGCCACCAGCCTGGTAGGAGCGGCCCGGCTCGACATAGCCATAATTGCCGCTCTGCGGATTCCGCCATTGCGTCGGCTGGCCTGTCTGGAAAGCGCCGTAGGATGCGTTCTGCAGATAGTTCTGGTCCGCGCGATCGAGGCTGCGGCCGATATTGTTGCCAACCAGCGCGCCGATCAGCACGCCCGCGCCCGTCGCCCATAGACGGC
>JAGUWA010000453.1 GCA_020062605.1 Parvibaculum sp.
GCCCAGGCCATTCTGCCGCTCCGGGGCAAGATTTTGAACGTTGCCAGCGCAAGCGGCGCGAAGCTCGCGCAGAGCCAGCAGATATCGGATCTCATGCAGGCGCTGGGCGTACGGCCCGGCTCGCATTACCGCGATGAAGACTTGCGCTACGACAAGGTCATCATCATGACCGACGCCGACGTGGACGGCGCCCATATCGCATCGCTGCTCATCACCTTCTTCTATCGCGAGATGCCGAAGCTCATCGCCAATGGGCATCTCTATATGGCGGTACCGCCGCTCTACAAGCTGACGCAGGGCGGCAAGACGCTCTATGCGCGCGACGACGCGCATAAGGACGAGCTTCTGAAGAGAGAGTTCACCGGCAAAGGCAAGGTCGAGGTCAGCCGTTTCAAAGGGTTGGGTGAGATGATGCCCGCGCAGCTCAAGGAGACCACCATGGCGCGGGGAAAGCGCACACTGATGCGCGTCGTGGTGCCGGAGGCCGATATCAAGGAAACGAGCGGCGCCGTCGAACGGTTGATGGGGAACAAGGCGGAGCTGAGGTTCCAGTTCATCCAGGAACATGCGGCCTTCGCGCACGACCTCGACATCTGACGTTGCCCGCCGCTCTCAGGAAAAAGCGCGCGTGACGGACCCCCGTTGGCTCACGCCCGCCACGCGTTCGGCCGGAAAGACGAGAATGACGGTGGTGCCTTTGCCCGGTACGCTGCGAACCATCAATCGGCCCTTGTGAAGTTCCATCATCGCCTTGGCGAGCGGCAGGCCGAGGCCGGTGCCGGCATGTTTGCGCGAAAGCGAGCTGTCCGCCTGACCGAACGGCGTCAAGGCAAGCTTCACCTCTTCCGGCGACATGCCGATCCCGGTATCGGATATCGAGATGACGAAGCTGCCGTTGCTTCTCAGCGATGCCGAAAGGGAGACAGCGCCTCCCGCATCGGTGAACTTCACCGCATTGGAAAGCACGTTAACGAGAATCTGCCTGACCATGCGCTCGACGCCGATGAGGCGGACACTCACTTCCGGCTTTTGAACGAAGAGCGTGACGCTCCCTCGTTCGGCCAGCATGCGCACCATGTGCTCGGCGCTTTCGATGACCGCATCGACGTCAAACTCCACCTCATCGGCGGTGCTTGCGCTACCCGCTTCGATCTTCGACAGGTCGAGAATGTCGTTGATGATGCTCAGAAGATGCATGCCGCTTTCGTTGATGTCGGCGGCATATTCCCTGTAACGCGGATTCCCGATCTCGCCGAAGCGCTGATTGCGGAGGATATCCGAGAAGCCGATGATGGCGTTGAGCGGCGTCCGCAGCTCGTGGCTCATATTGGCCAGGAAATGGGACTTCGCCTCGTTGGCCCGCTCGGCATTGTCCAGCGCCCAGGCGAGACGCTCCGTCATCTGGCGCAAAGCCCGACGGGAGACGTTCAGCGCCTGGATCGTTATCTGCGCATAGACGATGATGGGAAGGCCGACCAGCACGGTCACGATGACCGTTGCTTCCAGAATCCGCAAATCAAAGTCGATAAACCCCGTTTTGCCCAAGACCCAGTTGAGCAGGCCGGCAAGGACGACCGCCGCCGCCGTCAACAGGAGCGACGCCATGGCCGGGCCCTGCCGACCGAGCAGGCGATTGAGCCGCGAGAGCAGCCCACGGCGGTTCGCTCCCGCCCCCTCGCCGGACTCCTTCCCTTGCAGATTTTTCAGCGGTGCTCGGCTCATGCCTGGCCTAAAACAGCTCTGACTCGCTGGACCGAAGGTGCGCCGAAAGCCTTAACGGCACGGAAACGAATGTTGCGACACCGGGCCACATGAGCACCGGAAACGGCTGCCGTGTGAGCGATTTTGATCATATCGGGCCAGGCCGGGCAGGAATCGCCCCGAATAGCCGCCAACCACAGAAAAACTGTGGGTTCTGTTGACAATCGGTCGATTATCCCTATGGTCCGCTCATCTTTAGCGGATTCGCGCGGCCGCAGAACAACGCGCTATTAGCTGCTCACCCTCCCCGATCCGTTCGGCGGAGGCTCCGTCCACGGCCCTGAAAGTGGGCCACCACGGGCAGCGCATCAACGGTGTACAGGGCTTCCCTAATGACATTTGACGAACTCGGCCTCGCGCCAGAGGTACTGAAAGCTGTAGCCGAAACGGGCTACACCGAACCGACGCCTATCCAGGCACAAGCCATTCCCCATGTTCTGGCCGGGCGCGACGTGCTCGGCATCGCCCAGACCGGTACCGGCAAGACGGCATCCTTCACGCTGCCGATGATCGACAAGCTGTCGCGGGGCCGCGCCCGGGCGCGCATGCCGCGCTCGCTCATTCTGGAACCGACGCGCGAACTTGCCGCGCAGGTCGCCGAGAACTTCGAGACCTATGGGAAGTACAACAAACTCTCGATGGCGCTGCTGATCGGCGGCGTATCGTTCGGCGACCAGGAGAAGAAGCTGGACCGGGGCGTCGACGTCCTGATCGCGACGCCCGGCCGCCTGCTCGACCATTGCGGCCGAGGCAAGGTGCTGCTGACGGGCGTTCAGATACTGGTGATCGACGAAGCCGACCGCATGCTCGACATGGGCTTCATTCCCGACATCGAGGAAATCTGCAAGAAGCTGCCTTTTACCCGACAGACGCTCTTCTTCTCGGCGACGATGCCGCCGGAGATTCAGCGGCTTACCGACACGTTCCTGCACAATCCGGAGCGCATTGAAGTGGCGCGGGCATCTTCGACGGGCGCCACCATCAAGCAGGTGCTGATAAAAACGACGCGTGATGGCAAACGCGAGCTTCTCCAGAAGATCATCGAAAACGAGAACGTGAAGAACGCGATTATCTTCTGCAATCGCAAACGCGACGTTTCCGTGCTGGAGCGTGCCTTGTCCAAAAGCGGATTGTCGGCAGGCGCCATCCATGGCGACCTCGACCAGGCGACACGCACGAGGACGCTGGACGGATTCCGGAAGGGTACCATTCGCCTGCTGGTGGCGAGCGACGTGGCGGCGCGCGGTCTCGACATTCCCGATGTGAGCCATGTGTTCAATTTCGACGTGCCGACGCATGCGGAAGACTATGTTCATCGCATCGGCCGCACCGGCCGAGCAGGCAAGAGCGGCACGGCCTACACGCTTGCGACGCGCGAGGATGGGAAATATCTCGCCGCCATCGAGAAGCTGATCGGCAACCCGATCCCAACGGAGGAAGCAGCTGTACCCGAGGCTGAAGCCGCTCCAGCCGAGGCGCAAATCGACGCCGAGGGCGAGGAACAGAAAGAACCCCGGCGCAGCCGCAGCCGTCGCGGCGGACGCGACAGGAACAAGACCGCGAAGGAAGACGTTGAAGTGCAGACGGCAGAAAAGGCCGAAAAGCACGACGCTCCCGCGGAGAAGCAGCAGCAGGCAAAGACCGAGGAAAAGCCGAGCCGGCGCGGCAGCGGTCGCGACAGAGACGATGACCGCCCCGTGGTCGGACTTGGCGATCACGTTCCGGCGTTCATCCTCCGTGCCGTCAAGCTACCCAAGAAAACGACGAAAGAGGCGGACGACGAGCTCGAGCAGGAATCGGAAGACGCCTGATCCCCGTTTCGACGACCGTAATAAAGGCGGCTCCGCAGAGCCGCCTTTTCTGCTTTCGGACGATGCCGGCTACTTCTTGATCTGTGAAGCGAGCAGTTTCCGCGTCTTCGGGCTGTAAGGCGGGCGGAACATTTCCGCGACCATCTTTGCCCTCGATTGCGTGTAGACGGCTTTCGCGTGACTGAAAGTCTTGAAACCATCGATACCATGATAGGCGCCCATGCCGGACGGGCCGACGCCGCCAAAGGGCAAATCCTCCATCGACACATGCATGATGACGTCATTGACCGTCACGCCACCCGACGTCGTGCGGTCGAGCACAGTGCGCTCTTCCTTTTCGTCATCGCCGAAGTAGTAGAGGCCAAGCGGACGGGCATTGGCGTTCACGTAGCCAAGAACCTCGTCCACTTCCTTGTAGGTCTTGACCGGCAGGAGCGGACCGAAAATTTCGTCCTGCATGATCTTCATGTCGTCGGTCGGATTGAGCACCAGCGTCGGCGGAATCTTGTGGGCCTGCTGCTGGCTGAAGTCCTCGTTGGCCGGATTAATCTCGACGATCCTGGCACCTTTGCTCTTTGCATCCGCAAGATACGAGTTCAGACGGTCGTAGTGGCGCTGGTTGATGATCGAGGTGTAGTCGGGATTGTCCTTCATCGTCGGCAGCATCTTCGTCACCGACTTTGTGGCTTCCGACACGAACTCATCGACCTTGCCTTCCGGTACGAAAACATAATCGGGCGCGAGGCATATCTGGCCGGCATTCAGAACCTTGCCGTTCATGATGCGGGCAGCCGCATCGTCGATCTTCGCCGACTTCGACACGATCACCGGCGACTTTCCGCCGAGTTCCAGCGTGAGCGGCACCAGGTTCTCCGCCGCAGCGCGCATCACGTGGTAAGCGATCGACGTCGCGCCCGTGAACAGAAGGTGGTCGAAGGGCTGGCGGCTGAAAGCTTCACCGACAGCCGGGCCGCCGGTCACCACTGCCACTTCCGTCTCGTCGTAAGCCTGGCGCAGAAGACGCGCCATCAACTCCGAGGTCGCAGGGGTAAACTCCGACGGTTTGATCATGGCGCGGTTGCCTGCGGCAAATACGCCCGCAAGCGGCGTCCATGTGAGGTTGATCGGAAAGTTCCAGGGGCTGATGATGCCGACCGTGCCCAGCGGCTGATATTCGACGCGCGCCTTGGCGCCCAGCAGGCCCAGCGGGAACTGTACCTTGCGCTTCTCCGGTTTCATCCACTGGCGGAGGTGTTTCTTCGCGTGTTTCAGCGGCCCGATTGACCCCATCACATCGGTGAGCAGCGTCTGTTCATGGCTGCGGTGGCCAAAGTCGGATGCGAGCACCTCGACGATCTCCTTTTGATTGTCGACGAGAAGCGCGATGGCGCGGTCCAGCCAATCGATGCGGCGCTCGGCGCTTGCCGGGCCTTCTGCGATGTGCGCCGCCTTCTGCTTGTCGAGGATCGCGCGGATCGAGGCCGAAATGATCGCCGAATCCGCTTCGTGAGTGGTCTGCTCCGCCAAGCTCATTTGTATCCTCCTGATGTACGGCTACGCCTGGGGGGCGCCCACCGCCTGTTTATCCGTTGCCTTTGCCAGCCACTCGCGTGGCGGCCCCGCCGAAGCCCGGGAAAGCCCTCCCGAACCCGGTTAATTTTTCTGAAATATACATAACGAGCGGCCCTTTGAGAGCCCCCCATCGCCGGTCACCCTAGCATTTCGAATTAGCCGCGAAAAACCGCCATTTTCCGCCGTATTTACGGGGAGGTAACCCAAACCACCTAGCGTCATTTTCAGGAATGGCAGACGGCCCCCGACAGGGCGCCTGGTGAGGGTCTACCCGTGACGAATGTGGACGATATCGAATTCGCAACCGAGTGGAGCGAACGCGCGCTCCAGCTTATGGCGGACCATGGAATTCCTCCTGCCCCCGACAATTACTCGGTCTGGTTCCGATACGCGTCCGGCCGGTTGCCCGAACTGAACCAGGAAATCGACAGCCGGATCGCGAGCGCCCTGCCGATCGACCTCGACACGACGGTATCGCTGCAGAAGAAATATCTGACCGAAGGCAAGCTGACGGACGTGACGCTCACAACGGGCGCGCGGATTAACACGGAAGTCGACCAGATTCTCAGAATCATCGAAGAGTCGGTGGGCAACTCGACCGCCCTCGGCACCACGGTGCGCGAAGCAAGCGAGGGACTTACCAGCCAGTCGTCGGCAAGCGACGTGCGCAGTGCCGTCGAGGCGATCGTGAACGCATCGCGCAAGATGGAACAGCGCAGCAACGAGCTTGAAGAACATCTTCAGGCAACGAAGAAAGAGCTCAACGAACTACAGCAGAATCTCGAGAAGGCGCATAGCGAAGCGCGTACCGACGGCCTTACGGGCGTCAACAACCGCAAGGCTTTCGACGAAACGCTCGCGCGCGAGCTGGAAGTGGCGGCAAAGAGCGGCGATCCGCTCTGCCTCGTCATCGGCGATATCGACCATTTCAAGAAGTTCAACGACACATTCGGACACCGCACGGGCGACCAGGTGCTTCGCCTGGTGGCGAGCTGTCTCAAAACCGGCGCGCTGAACGGCCACACAGTTGCCCGCTACGGCGGTGAGGAATTCGCGGTCATCATGCCCGCAACGGAAATGGCCTCGGCGGAGGCCCTTGCCAATTCCGTTCGTGAGACCGTGCAAGCGCGCGAACTCGTCAAACGTTCGACCGGCGAATCCCTTGGCCGTGTCACCATGTCGATGGGCATCGCCCAACTTCATCCCGGAGACAATGCGGCGTCTCTCATCGAACGTTCCGACGCCTGCCTCTACGAGGCCAAGCGGAGCGGACGCAACCGCGTCATCACCGAATGCCACCACATGGCGGCGCCACAAGCGCAGGCAGGCTGACCCGACAGGGCGCCACCAGAGCCACCACCGACCTTTGACGCAACGGAACACTAGCTAGGCCGCCCCGGAGAACCCCGCGGGCGGCCTTTCGCATGAGGCGTTGGGCGGCTATTTTCGGCCGAAATCCGGCGGCATGAACCGAGCCGAGGCCCTATGCTGCCCGCCAACCAGAACGAATAACCGGGACGCGACCATGGAAACGCTCACGCTCGTCGCCGAAGACGGCATTGCCTGCTCACTCTCAACCGGCCCGAGGTGCTGAACAGCATCGACACGCGCCTGATCGCCGACATGCGCACCGCCATTGCCGAGGTCGCGGGGAATTCGGATGCACGGGCGCTCCTGATCACAGGCGCCGGGCGCGGCTTCTGTGCAGCGCCGATCTTGCCGCGCAAGGACAGCGCCAGGACGGCATGTCCATCGGTCAGGGCGTGGCACATGGCATGACCGTCGGCTTCAACCCGATGATGCGAGAGCTATACGCTTTGCAGAAGCCCATCGCGGCTGCCGTAAACGGTGTCGCTGTCGGGGGCGGGGTCGGCCTTGCCCTTGCGGCGGACATCGTCATCGCCGCAAAGAGCGCTTCATTTGTGCAGGTCTTCGGTCTTCGGTCCTCGGCTTGGGCTCATTCCGGATCTGGGCTGCACATGGCACCTGCCGAGGCTCGTCGGACGCGCACGGGCACTCGGCCTCGCGCTCACGGACGACAAGCTTCCCGCAGAGACGGCAGCGGAATGGGAACTGATCTGGCAATGCGTCGATAACGAAGCGCTGATGAGCGAGGCTCGCGCGGTCGCGGCGAAGCTCGCCAAAGGCCCGACGAATGCCTTCGGCGAAATCCGCAAGGCGATCGACGCTGCAGGAAACAACGACTTCGCCGCACAGCTCGATTATGCGCGCGACGTTCAGGGCATGCTCGGCGATCACCCGAATTTCGCCGCAGGCGTGAAGGCTTTCCTCACCAAGAAGGAACCGGAATTCACGGCCTGAGCCACGATATTCACAAAAAAACACAGGGAGAAGAGAATGGAGTTCGAGAGAGCAAAACTCGACATCGATGGCGCCGTCGGAACATTGACGCTGAACCATCCCGAAGTGATGAACGCGGTGTCGCCCGAGATGCTCGGCGGGCTCATGCGCGCCATGGACGCCATGGAAGACCCGAAGAACGGCATCCGCTGCCTCGTCATGACCGGCGAAGGCCGCGGCTTCTGCACGGGCGCCAATCTGCAGGGACGCGGCGACAATTCTGGCGCGCGTCCCGATGCGGGCTCTGCGCTCGAGACCATGTACCATCCCTTCCTGCGCCGCTTGCGCAACCTGCAGATGCCCTTCGTGACGGCGGTGAACGGCCCGGCGGCGGGCGTTGGCATGAGCTTCGCGCTGATGGGCGATCTCGTGCTTTGCGCGCGCTCGTCCTATTTCCTTCAGGCCTTCCGCCGCATCGGCCTCGTTCCCGATGGTGGATCGACCTGGATTTTGCCCCGTCTTGTCGGCAAGGCGCGCGCAATGGAGCTCTCGCTGCTTGGCGAAAAGCTGCCCGCCGAGACGGCGCTGGAACGGGGCCTCGTCAACCGCGTCTATGACGATGAAAAGCTGATGGAAGAGGCGAAGAAGCTTGCCGCCGACCTTGCGAGCGGGCCGACCAAGACGCTCGGCATGATCCGGCAGCTCTACTGGGAAAGCACCGACAACACCTATGAAGAGCAGCTCAACCTCGAGCGGCAAATGCAGCGAACGGCCGGGTATGGCGAGGATTTCAAGGAAGGCGTGCGCGCCTTCCTGGAAAAGCGGCCGGCCCAGTTCAAGGGGAACCGATCCCCTTCAGCCCATGAAGCAGCTCGCGAGCAGCGCGAGGAACATCAGGGCGATGAAGAGAAGAATGTAAGGCATGACCGCGCGCTTCAGGTTTTGGGGCGCGCGGTTTTCTTTCGCGCGGACTTCTTCGGCTTGGCAGGCTTCGACGCTTTCGCGGCAAGGGCGGCATCAAGCGCACGCCGCGCCCAGAGGATGAGCTTCTCCGGCTCGTCATAGAGCCGCTCCGGCAACTCGTAATATGACATGGCAATCGACTTGCCAGAGGGCGGCTCGTAGACGAAGGGACCCATTTCCTCGCCCTCGAAATCACGGCGGTTGCGCTCGTCCACCTTGAAGAAAAGCGTTTCGCCCGCGATCAGCCCGAACATCAGATCGTCGAAATAGACACCCGCGCCGCCGAACATATTGCGGATATGAACCGGGCCGAGAGGTTCAAGCTGTTCGGCAACGAATGCCTTGTATTCGTTGCTGACGGCCATGTGCGTTCAAACAGAGGCCGGAGTGATGGTAACGCTTTCGCCGCAACCACAGGCGTCCGTCTGGTTCGGATTGTTGAATCGGAAGCCGGACGAGAACTTCTCCGTGGTGTAGTCCATCTCGGTTCCAAGCAGGAAAAGGATCGCCTTCGGATCGATGAGAACTTTCACTCCGCGGTCTTCGACCACCTCGTCGAGCGGCCGCTGATCCTCGGCGTATTCCATGGTGTATTCCATGCCGGCACAGCCGCCATTCTTCACGCCAATGCGCACACCGATGTATTTGCCGCCCGAGGCGGCCATGATGTCCTTCATCCGCTCAGCGGCAGCTTCTGTCAGGGTAATCGCTTTCGGTATGGGTCTCGCCATTTTCCCGCACCTTCAATACATGTTGAGCGCGACACGCGCTTCGTCCGACATCCGGCTCGGATCCCATGGCGGGTCGAAAGTCATGTTCACACGTACGTCGCCGATGCCCTCGACCGTGCGGACCGCGTCCTCGACCATAACCGGCATTGTGCCCGCCACCGGGCAACCCGGCGCCGTCAGCGTCATGTCCACCACAACGTCCCGGTCGTCCGAGATGTCGACCTTATAGATGAGGCCGAGTTCGTAGATATCAACCGGGATCTCGGGATCGTAGACCGTCTTCAGCGCCGCGATAATATCGTCGGTGAGCTGTTCCAGCTCCTCTTGCGAAATGGCGGACACAGCAGCATCGGCCGCAGCGCTTTCGGGCGTCTCTTCCGTTCCAACCGTGTTCACGTCTTCCGACATGCCGCAATCCTTATCCAAAGAACTTCTTGCTGTCGATCAGCGCCTCGGCAAGCAGATCCACCTCCGCGAGCGTATTGTACATGCCGAACGAGGCTCTCGTCGTCGCGCCGACACCAAAGCGCTCCATCGCAGGCTGCGCACAATGATGACCGGCACGCACAGCAACTCCCGCGCGATCGATTACCGTCGCAATGTCGTGGGGGTGCGCATTGTCCATCACGAAAGACAGGATACTGCCTTTCGATTTCGTGGTGCCGATGATCCGGAGGTTGTTGATCTCCGATAGACGGCGCGTCGCATAGTCCCGCAACACGATCTCATGCGCCGCGATCCTCTCGCGGCCCACGGATTCGATATAGGAAAGCGCGGCGCCGAGTCCAATGGCCTGGACGATCGCCGGCGTACCCGCCTCGAACCTGTGGGGCGGTACTGCATAGGTTACGTTCTCGAGCGAAACCTCGCGGATCATTTCGCCACCGCCACGATAGGGGCGCATGGCCTTCAGATGCTCGGCCTTTCCGTAGAGAAGCCCGATGCCAGTCGGACCGTAGAGCTTATGGCCGGAGCAGACGAAGAAATCACAGTCCATGTCGCGAAGGTCCGTCGGAAGGTGGACGGCGCCCTGGCACCCGTCGACGAGGACGGGAACGCCGTGTTCGTGCGCGATCCGAATCATCTCCTTGATCGGCGTGATCGTGCCCAGCGCGTTCGACATCTGCGTCAACGCCACCATTTTCGTGCGCGGGGTGAAGAGCTTCTCGTAAGCCTCGACATCGAGGTCACCTTCGTCCGTCACCGGCACATATTTCAGGACGGCGCCTTGACGCTCACGAAGAAAATGCCACGGAACAATATTCGAATGGTGCTCAATGACCGAAAGGATGATCTCATCGCCGTTGTCGATCCGCGGTCCGGCGAAGGAGGATGCAACCAGATTGATCGCGTCTGTCGCACCGGACGTGAAGACGACTTCGTCCGTCGAGGCGGCATTCAAGAAGCCTCTTGCGGTCTCCCGTGCCTGCTCGAATTTCTCAGTCGCGGTGTTTGAAAGAAAGTGCATACCGCGATGAACGTTCGAATATTCCTTCGCATAGGCATCGGCGACGGCATCGAGGACAGCTCGCGGCTTCTGAGCCGAGGCGGCGTTGTCGAGATAGACGAGCGGCTTTCCATAAACGGTGCTCGACAGAATGGGGAAATCCCGCCGAATCTTCTCGACGTCATATGCGCTGTTCACAAGAGCGGGACCGTTCATAGCGCGACCTCCCCGAACCACTCCGATACGAGAAGTTTCAGTGCATCCCGTGCCAGATCATGCGGCGTGAGGTCGAGTGCCTCATCGAGGAAGGCGAGCACAAGAAGGCGACGAGCCTCGTCCTCCGGTATTCCACGCGACCGCAGATAGAAGATGGAATCCTTCGACAGCTCTCCTACCGTCGACCCATGCGCGCACTGCACATCGTCCGCATAGATCTCGAGTTCCGGTTTCGCGTTCATCGCGGCATCGCGCGACAACAGCAAAGCGTGCGTCATCTGCCTTCCATCGCTCTTTTGTGCATGCGGGCGCACGATGACCTTGCCCTGGAACACCCCTTCGGACTTTCCGTCGAGCGCTCCCTTGAAGAGTGTGTGGCTGGTGCATGCAGGGACCGCATGGTCGATCACGCAGAACTGATCGGCGTGCTGCTTGTTCCGGAGCGCGTATGCGCCGTCGATGTTGGCTTCCGCGCCTTCACCGGAGAAGAGCACGAAGCTCTGGCCTCGGGAAACGCCACAGCCAAGCGTCAGCGCGAAACTCGACAACTTCGCGTCCGCTGCAAGCCGTGCGCGCATCGTAGCAAGATGCACCGCATCCGACGCCTCGTCCTGCAACTTTACGTGGTTCAGCCGGGCGCCCTCACCAATTGCAATATCCGTTACGATATCCGTGAAAGACGCCACCTCACCGACATGGGTCTCGATGATCGTCGCCTCGGCTTCGCTCTCCAGAAGGACAAGGTTACGGGTATGCGAAGCTCCCGCATCCTGCGCTACAAAGAGCAAGTGGAGCGGTTTGTCGAGCTTCACGCCCTTGCGAACCCGCAGGCAGGCTCCGTCGCTCATCAGCGCCGTGTTGAGATCGACAATGTTTTCCGCCTGCCGCGCGTCGTCGAAACGGCGCTCAACCAGATCCTTCGCCCATTGCTCATGCACCACGTCGGCAAGCGCATGAAGCTCGACACCCTTCGGCAGGTGCGCGACCTGCGAAAGATCGGCGCGGTAACGTCCGTTCACAAAGATCAGCACGTGCCTGTCGATGGAGGCGAAAGCCGAGGCCGAACGGCGGCCGGGCAGGACCACGGCTCCCTCGTGGGCCGGTGCAGGCGCGAATGCCGCTTTCTCCAGCGTCTGACGAAGATCGGTATATTTCCAGTCTTCGAGGCGGCGATGCGGAAGGCCTGCTTCGCGGAAAGCATCCATCGCCGCTTCGCGGCGGCGGGCCAGCCAGCCGCCCGCGCCGGGAAGCGCTGCACGCTTTTCCTCATAGGCTTCTATGAAATACTGTGTTTCCTTTTCACTCATCGCTCTGCTCACGCGGCGTCCGCGCCATATTCGGCATAGCCCGACTTTTCAAGTTCCAGCGCCAGGTCCTTGCCACCCGTTTTCACGATCCGGCCCCGCGACAGCACATGCACGACGTCCGGCACGATGTAGTCGAGCAACCTCTGGTAGTGGGTGATGACGACCATCGCCCGCTCGGGAGAACGAAGCGCATTCACACCTTCGGCAACGGTCTTCAACGCGTCGATGTCGAGGCCGGAGTCCGTCTCGTCCAGCACCGCAAGGGCCGGCTCCAGAAGCGACATCTGCAGCACCTCGGCGCGTTTCTTCTCGCCGCCGGAGTAGCCCACATTGAGCGAGCGCTTCAGCATTTCATCCGAAACGTTGAGCGGCTTCGACTTTTCGCGCACGAGCTTCAGGAAACGCACGGCATCGAGTTCTTCCTCTCCACGCGCCTTGCGCTGCGCGTTGAGGGCGGTCTTGAGGAAGGTCATGGTGGTGACGCCCGGAATTTCCAGCGGATACTGGAAGGCCAGGAAGATGCCCGCGGCGGCGCGCTCATCCACGCTCATCTCCAGCAGGTCCTTGCCCTTGAACCGGACCGAACCTTCCGTCACGACATAGCCGTCGCGACCCGCCAAAACGTAGGAGAGGGTCGACTTGCCGGAGCCGTTCGGGCCCATGATGGCATGCACTTCACCTGCGCGGATGTCGAGGTCTATCCCTTTGAGGATTTCCTTGCCGCCCACCGTTACATGCAGGTTCTTGATCTCAAGCATACTCACTTCTTCTTTCCTTCCGAGCGTCAGCCGACGCTTCCTTCAAGGCTGATGCCGACAAGCTTCTGTGCTTCGACGGCAAATTCCATCGGAAGCTGCTGCAGCACATCGCGGCAGAAGCCGTTGACGATCAATGCCACCGCCTCTTCCTCGCCGATGCCGCGCTGCATGCAATAGAAGAGCTGATCATCGCTGATCTTGGAGGTCGTGGCCTCGTGTTCGAGGATCGCCGTCGGGTTCTTCGTTTCAATATAGGGAACCGTGTGTGCCGAACAGCGATCGCCGATCAGCAGGCTGTCGCACTGCGTGAAGTTGCGCACGTTCTCCGCCTTGCGATGAACACTGACGAGACCCCTATAGGTGTTCGACGAACGGCCGGCCGAAATACCCTTGGAGATGATACGGCTTGTGGTGTTGCGGCCGAGATGGATCATCTTCGTGCCGCTGTCCACCTGCTGACGGCCGTTCGAAATTGCGATCGAGTAGAACTCGCCGCGTGAATTATCGCCGCGCAGGATGCAGCTCGGATACTTCCATGTGATGGCGGAGCCCGTCTCCACCTGCGTCCAGGAAATCTTCGAGTTCGCGCCGCGGCAATCGCCGCGCTTCGTCACGAAGTTGTAAACGCCACCCTTGCCTTCTTCGTCGCCTGGGAACCAGTTCTGTACCGTCGAGTATTTGATTTCGGCGTCATCATGCGCGATGAGCTCGACCACGGCGGCATGCAGCTGGTTCTCATCGCGCTGCGGCGCTGTGCAACCCTCGAGGTAGCTCACATAGGAACCCTTGTCGGCGATGATGAGCGTGCGCTCGAACTGCCCGGTCTGCTTCTCGTTGATCCGGAAATAGGTCGAGAGTTCCATCGGGCACCGTACGCCTTCGGGGATATAGACGAAGGAGCCCTCCGAGAAGACGGCGGAGTTGAGCGTCGCATAGAAGTTGTCGGAGGTCGGCACGACGGAGCCGAGATACTTCTTCACGAGCTCGGGGTGATTTCTCACAGCTTCCGACATCGGGCAGAAGATAACGCCCGCTTCGGCAAGCTTTTCCTTGAAGGTCGTGACAACCGACACACTGTCGAAGACAGCGTCCACCGCGACACCCGCAAGCATCTTCTGTTCGGTCAGCGGAATGCCGAGCTTCTCGTATGTTTCGAGAAGCTTCGGATCGACCTGATCGAGACTGTCGAGCTTCGCCGTCTGCTTCGGTGCCGAATAATAGTAGGCGTCCTGGAAATCGATTGGCGGATAGGTCACCTTCGCCCAGGTGGGCTCCGTCATGGTCTGCCAGCGGCGGAAGGCCGCAAGCCGCCATTTGAGCAACCATTCGGGCTCGTCCTTCTTGGCAGATATGAAACGGACCGTGTCCTCCGTGAGGCCGATCGGGGCCTTCTCGGACTCGATGTCCGTGAAGAAGCCATACTTGTACTTCTCGATCTCGCCGACGGTTTCGACGGTTTCCTTTACCGCAGCCATATCAACTCTCCACTGCCGCGAGCGGCGCTTCGGACGCCGCGCCCGCGGGTATACTCGTATTTGCCTTGTCCGCCTTTGTCCGGGCGCGATTTCGGGCCCGCGACCAGCTTTCCACGAAGCGGTCGACATCCGCCGCCACGCTCGTCCAGCCAAGGCTCACGCGGATTGCGCCCCGCGAAAGCGTCTCCGGCACGCCCATCGCGTCGAGAATGCGCGGACGGCCGATCTTGCCCGACGAACAGGCGGCCCCCGCACTCACCGCTATCCCGTCTAGGTCGAGCGCCATCAGAAGCGTCTCCGCGTCGAGGCCGGGGGCAGACAGGTAGCTCGTATTGGGCAACCGCTCAGCGCCGGCGCCGAAGAAAACCGCATCCGGAGCGACATCGGCGATGCGAGCCTCAATCCGGTCGCGCAGCGCAGCGAGCCGCGCGAAATCCTGCAGGCCTCCATGGGCGGCGCGCGCGGCAGCGCCGAAGCCCGCTATGCCGATAACATTCTCGCTTCCGGCGCGACGGCGCATCTCCTGGCCGCCTCCCACGCTGCGCGCGGCGAAGGCCATGCCTTCCCGGACGGTGAGCGCGCCGACACCCATGGGCGCGCCGAGCTTGTGTCCGCCGAGGATCAACATGTCCGCGCGAAGAGCAGCGAAGTCGACCGGTATCTTCCCAGCGGCCTGCACGGCGTCACAAAGAAGAAAGGCACCCGCCTCATGCATGATCGCCGCCGCTTCCGCCACGGGCTGCAGCACTCCGGTTTCGTTGTTCGCGAGCATCAACGCGACAAGCGCGGGCGCATCATCGGCCGCAAGTGCCGCCTTCAACGCGGCAAGATCGGCCCGCCCCTCGCCGTCGACCGGCACGAGAGATACGGGAAGACCGCTCGCTTCCGCTGCCGACAGGACCGCGTCATGCTCGACCGCCGACACCAGAAGCCGCTTCACGCCGAGCGCCGCCTTGGCGGCATGGACGGCCATCGCCGCCGCCTCTGTACCGCCGCTCGTAAAGACGACTTCGGAAGGCTTCGCGCCAATCAAAGCAGCGACGTCGCGCCTCGCGCCTTCGATCAGCGCGCGCGCCGTCCTGCCCTCGGCGTGCACCGAGGAGGGATTGCCGAGGACACCCAACGCTTCAACCACCGCAGTGCGCGCTTCCTGGCGCAGCGGCGTGGTGGCGTTATGGTCCATATAGGCGCGCTTGTTGGTCATCGCCTCCACATCTCGCGAAAAGCCGAAAATCCTCAGTCGGCCGCGTTGGCAGCCATGGGCTCCGCCTGCGGACGCCCCTCGAAGCTGACGCGACCGGCGACCCGCCCGTCGATCACATCGCCGAGCGATACGGAGCCCAGGTAAAGCTGAATCTGGTGGCTCAGCCCCTCCCAAAGATCGTGCGTGATGCAACGCCCGGAGGACGGAAGGCAACCCTTTGGCGACCCCAGCTCGCAGCGTGTCGCCTTGATCGGCTCATCGACGGCCAGAATGACGTCGGAGATCCGAATATCGTCCGCTTCACGCGAAAGCAGATAACCGCCGCCCGGCCCGCGAACGCTCTTTACGAGATCGCCGCGACGGAGCTTCGCGAAAAGCTGCTCAAGATAGGAAAGCGAAATCTCCTGCCGCTCGGCGATCTCCGCCAGCGCCACCGGGCTGCCGCTGGAGTGGCGTGCAAGATCGGCCATGGCCATCACGGCATAGCGCCCCTTTGTGGTGAGCTTCACGATCTGCTCCTTCATGACGGGGCGACGGCGTCCAAAAGCTTGCACAACCGGCCGTCGCCTGTGTTAAGAACGTGCGCCCCAAGCTACCGGTCGCCCACTCGTCCTCGTAACGCGGTCTGAGGAGACGGGATCGGCGCCCAGGGGCCCGGCGCAAGGCAATATGATCTCCGAGCGCCATAGTCAACTATTTAACATCTCGCGACGGATTTTCTAGAGGAATCGGCGCCTTGCTTTGGATAATTTCTCCCAGGCTATTACTGGGGAAATGTTCGCGACTCCCCACACCGCACAGATCGAGACAGACCAAGACATGCCCGAAGTGATTTTCAATGGTCCGGCTGGCCGCATCGAAGGCCGCTACCATCATAGCAAAAAAGCCAATTCCCCCGTCGCGCTCGTCCTGCACCCTCATCCGCAGTTCGGGGGCACGATGAACAATCCCGTGACCTATGCGCTATTCCAGGCCTTCGTGAACCGCGGCTTCTCGGTGCTTCGTTTTAACTTCCGCGGCGTCGGACGCAGCCAGGGCAGCTTCGATGCGGGGATCGGCGAGCTATCGGACGCGGCCGCCGCGCTCGACTGGCTGCAGGCGCAAAATTCCGATGCGTCGCAATGCTGGATCGGCGGCTTTTCCTTCGGGGCCTGGATCGCCATGCAGGTGCTGATGCGCCGTCCCGAGATCGAGGGCTTCATCTCGGTCGCACCGCCCGCGAACATGTACGACTTCTCCTTCCTGGCGCCCTGTCCTTCTTCCGGAATCATTATCAATGGCGGGATCGACCAGGTGGCGCCGCAGACCGACGTGCTCAAGCTCGTGGAGCGACTGAAGACGCAGAAGGGCATCACCATCGAGCACGCGACGGTGGATGGCGCGAACCACTTCTTCGAGTCGAAGCTAGAGCCGCTCGCGGCAATGGTGGGAGCCTATCTCGACAAGCGGCTGGCCGCGGCGCCCGAAAAGGGCTGACCCCTATTCTCGATGGCCATGCCCGGCCCGGTGAAGCCTTCCACCGGGCATGGGCTCGGGCACGCCAGTCGTGGCCGGCAGGCTGAGCGGCAGACCGCGAAGGGCACGTACCGCCAGATAGGCGAAAGCTTCCGCCTCCACATCGTCGCCCTTCCAACCCAGATCTTCGGCAGGCAAAACGCCGCCCTGAAGACGCTTGCTCAGCATCGACATGAACACCGGATTGCGGCGCCCGCCGCCGCACACGACAAAGCGCGATGGTACGCCCGGCACATGGGCGAGCCCGCGGGCAATCGCCTCGACGGTGAAGGCTGTCAGCGTCGCTGCGCCGTCCACTGGTGAGAGATGCGCAACCGCTTCGGGCGAGAAGGAGAAGCGGTCGAGCGACTTCGGCGGCGGCATCTCGAAGAAGGCGTGATCCATCAGCTTTTCGAGAACCTCCATGTCGACTTCGCCCGCGAGGGCCAGCGCCCCGTCGCGGTCGAGCGGCTCGCCGGTATGCATCATCGCCCAGTCGTCGATGAGTGCGTTCCCCGGTCCAGTGTCAAACGCGATCAGCGAGCCATCCGTGCCTACATAGGTGATGTTGCCGACGCCACCGATATTGATGATGGCGATCGGCTCCTTGATACCCGCGCTACGGGCCAGGGCCTGATGATAAAGCGGAACGAGAGGAGCGCCCTGCCCTCCGGCCGCGACATCGGCGCTGCGGAAATCGTTCACCACATCAATCCCGGTCAGCCTCGCCAGAACATCGCCAAGGCCGATCTGCACGGTACGGCGGCGTTCGGGCTGGTGCAGCACGGTCTGTCCATGGAAACCGATGATCGAGATATCCGCAGGTTTCAGCCCGGCGTCGGCGAGCAACGTGCGAACCGCGATGGCATTGGCGAGGGTCAGGTGTCGCTCTGCCTCTGCAATCTCTTCCGGCATAGGCTGGTCCGGCTCCCAGGACTTCGCGGCCTCCAGCGCCATGCTGAGAAGCAGGCGCTCTTCCGGCTTGTAGGGCACGGAGAGAGAGGCTCCGGCGCGGACAGTCCCCTCGCCGTCCGTCTCGATGATCGCGGCATCGATGCCGTCGAGAGAAGTGCCGCTCATAAGCCCGAGGGCGCGAATCATGGGCGTTTATCCGTTTTTCCCCTACCCAAAGCGTGATACACCAGCCGCGCTTTCAAGCCTATCCGAAACCCCGAGCAGCACAGATGTCCAGCTTCAAATCCGATTTCCTGCGCGAACTGGAAGCGCGCGGCTTCATTCACCAGCTTTCCGACGCCGAGGCTCTCGACGAGGCCGCGGCCGAGAAGATGGTGACGGGGTATATCGGCTTCGACGCCACGGCGGCGAGCCTTCATGCCGGCAGCCTCGTGCAGATCATGTTGCTGCGCTGGTTGCAGAAGGCCGGCCATAAGCCGATTGCTCTCATGGGTGGCGGCACGACGCGTATCGGCGACCCCAGCTTTCGCGACGATGCGCGCCCCCTGCTCACCGACGACAAGATCGACGAGAACCTCGCAGGCATCAAAAAAGTCTTCACCAGGTTCCTCAGCTTCGGAGATGGCAAGAGCGACGCCCTGATGGTGAACAACAGGGACTGGCTCGACGACCTCCGCTACATCGACTTCCTGCGCGACTATGGTCGGCACTTCTCGGTCAACCGGATGCTGTCTTTCGAGAGCGTCAAAATCCGGCTCGAACGCGAACAGAACCTTTCGTTCCTCGAGTTCAACTACATGATCCTGCAGGCCTACGACTTCGTGGAACTGAACCGCAAGTATGGCTGCACGCTGCAGATGGGCGGCTCGGACCAGTGGGGCAACATCGTCAACGGCATTGAGCTCGGCCGCCGCGTCGATGGCTCGTCGCTCTACGGACTGACGAGCCCGCTGCTGACGACCTCCTCCGGCGCGAAGATGGGCAAGACGGCGTCCGGCGCGGTCTGGCTCAACGCGGAAATGCTTTCGCCCTACGACTACTGGCAATACTGGCGAAACACGGAAGACGCCGATGTGGGCCGGTTCCTGCGCCTCTTCACTGAACTGCCGCTGGACGAGATTGCCCGCCTCGATAAACTCGAAGGCGCGGAGATCAACGACGCAAAGAAGGTGCTCGCCACCGAGGCCACAGCCATGCTGCATGGCCGCGAGGAAGCGGAAAAGGCAGCAAATGCCGCCCGGACCGCCTTCGAGGAAGGCGCGATCAGCGCGGATATGCCCACGGTGGCAATCGAAGCCACGGCGCTCGGCGCAGGACTTGGCCTGCTGAATGCCCTCGTGCAGGCCGGGCTGTGTTCATCGACGAGCGATGCCCGCCGCCAGATCAAGGGCGGTGCGGTGCGGGTCAACGACGCGCAGATGAGCGACGAGAAGGCGGTCGTCACAAGCTCGGACCTTACGAGTGACGGCGTCGTAAAGCTTTCGCTGGGCAAGAAGAAGCATGTGCTGCTGAAGCCGAAGGGCTGAGAAGAGCGAAAAAGATTTGGCCCTCTCCGTTGCCGGAGAGGGCCTCTTCCTGAACGCTCCCTTATTCTTCTCTTTTTTCTTCTTTTTGTTTGGCGTTCCGCGGCTATTGACTGCCGCTTGTTCCGTTATTCCGCAGCCGTCGCACCGAGGGCGAAGATCGCCGCATCGCCACCCGCACCGTTGAGCTGCTGGAGATACTTAATCCCCTCTTCCGCGATGTCGTCGCCGACCATGCGGCCTCCTTCGCCGTAGAGTTCGGCCATATCCACATAGGCGGCATACATGGGCGCCGTCCGCTCGGTGACGATGATGCCGGCCTTCACCAGCGTCTTGATGAGCACTCGGAAGACATTGGTCGCTTCCTGCAGTTCCCGGCGCATGTTCCTGTCGGTGAGCGCCTCCGCGAGAGCGCATCCCCAGTGGGGGGGGGGGGGAAACCA
>JAGUWA010000284.1 GCA_020062605.1 Parvibaculum sp.
CATGTTGACCGCTTCCTCGGCAAAGTGGCGCAGCCCGGCGAGAATGGGAATTTCCGCTTCCAGCGCATCGAGCTCCGCATCGGAGATCAGCATGTGCGGCTCGTTGCCGTCGTCGAAGAGGCGGGACATCGCGTTCTGGGCTCGCGCTTTTGCGGGGTGCGTGGAAGGGAGGCTGAGATTAGCCGCTTGGCGGGCCGGAGCGCAAAAAAGTTGCGCCCCCAACCTTTAGTCCAAGGATGGCGGGGCGCAAAAAAAGTTGCGCCCCGCCGGGGGGAGGCGAGGCGCAACCGCGCGTCTTGCGCGTGGCGCCGGGAGGGGAAGACCGGCGCCGTAAGGGGGCTCAAGCACTGCCATGGGTGAGCGGGGGGCAGGTCACCCGGGCAGCTTCACGCTCGGCCCTCATGTCCAAGTAGATAGGTGTGACTTATCCCGGCTTCAATACGGTCTGTTTACAATCGTAAGCTGTAAATTATTGTTCCCGCATCTCGGGGAAAACGAAGGAAAATCATCGGGTTAGAGATGGCCGGGCGGGGGAGGAGCGCCCGCTGCGGCAAACCGCCGCAAGGGGCGCCCCGTCCCGATCAGCTCACGCCCAGGTCCTTCGCCGTGAGGTCGATGCAGCGGCGGGCGAGGGAGAAGAGTTCGTCCATCTCGCTCTCCGTGATCGTCAAGGGCGGGCTCAGAACCATGGTGTCGCCGATCGCCCGCATGACAAGGCCGTTGGAGAAGCAATGGTTCCGGCAGCGCGTGCCGACATCGAGCGTGTTGTCGAACTTCTGGCGCGTCTTCTTGTCCTTTACGAGTTCGATTGCGCCAATGACCCCGACGCCGCGGGTCCCGCCGACGAGCGGGTGGTCGCCAAGTTCGGCAAGCTTCTTCTGGAAATAATTGCCGGTGGCGCCGCCCGCCTTCTCGACAAGCTTCTCTTTCTGCATGAGCTCGAGATTGGCGAGCGCGACGGCCGCCGCAACCGGGTGTCCGGAATAGGTGAAGCCGTGCGACCATTCATTGTCGGAGTTGAAGACGGCATCACCGACGCGTTTGCCGAGGCCCACGGCGGCGATCGGCTGATAGCCCGATGACAGCCCCTTGGCCATATTGATCATGTCTGGCTCGATGCCGAACGTGTCCGATCCGAACCAGTTACCCGTGCGGCCGAAGCCGCAAATCACTTCGTCGACATGAAGCAGCACGTCGTATTTGCGGCAGATGCGCTGGATTTCTTCCCAATAGCCCTTTGGCGGAATGATGAGGCCGCCCGCGCCCTGGATCGGCTCGGCAACGAAAGCCGCCACATTGTCCGCGCCCAGTTCGAGGATCTTTTCCTCGAGGCTTCGCGCGGTCTTGAGCCCGTGCTCCTCGGGTGTCATGTCGCCGCCCTCGGCGAACCAGTCCGGGCAGTCGACATGGTGGAAGCCCGGCAGCGGCAGATCGGCCTGCGGGTGCATATGGGTCAGGCCCGACAGCGAGGCCGCGACCATGGTGACCCCGTGATAGGCCTTCTTGCGGGCGATGAAGGCCTTTTTGTTCGGCTTTCCCTGGAGGTTCCAGAAATAGCGGATGATCTTCACCGCGCTGTCATTGCCTTCGGAGCCCGAATTGGCAAAGAAGAAACGGTCGATCCCCTTCGGGCAGACTTCCGAGAGCTTCTGCGAAAGTTCCGCGACATAGGGGTTCGTCGTCTGGAAGAAGCTGTTGTAGTAGGAAAGTTCCTTCAGCGCCTTGTAGCCGGCCTGCGCGAGTTCCTCGCGGCCATAGCCGACCTGCACGCACCACAGGCCCGCCATCCCGTCGATCAGGCGGTTGCCCTCCGAATCGTAGAGATAGACGCCCTCGGCATGGGTGATGACACGCGCGCCCTTTTGCGCGAGGTCCTTATGCGTGGTGAAGGGGTGGAGGTGATGGGCGGCGTCCATCTCCTGCCAGCGTTTGGTCTGATTTGAAATAGTGGCTGATTGCGACATTTCGCATGCTCCGGTTCCGAATGAAAAAGGCGGAAAAGCGCCGTCCCGGAAGGACTGCGCGGGAGCTGCGCCTAGGGATTGTAGCCGATGCGCGCACAGAGGATCAGCAACTCGCGCTTGGCGAGACGCATCCTTGCGGCAGGCGTGAAGGCGTCGCTGGTCATGGAGCGATTATAGGGCAACCTCGCCAATTTGCCAGTTTCGGGCTCACACATTCAGCAGCAGATGCTCGCGCTCCCAGGCGGAGATCACCTGCTGATAGGCCTCGTGCTCGGTGAGCTTCACGTCCATGTAGAGGGTGACGAAATCGGCCCCGAGCACTTCCTTGAGTTCGGTTGCCGTGCGCAGATTGTCGAGCGCGTCGAGGAGATGGCGCGGCAGCGCGTAGCGCTTGCTGTCATAGGCGTTGCCCGTCATTTCCTTGGTGGGCTTCAGGTCGTTCACCATGCCGATATAGCCGCAGGCAAGCGAGGTCGCGATGGCGAGATAGGGGTTCGCATCGGCGCCCGGTACGCGGTTTTCCACGCGGCGGCCCTGACGCTTCGCCTCGGGTACGCGCAGGCCCACCGTGCGGTTCTCATGGCCCCAATGCGTGTTGATCGGTGCGGCATGATCGCGAACGATGCGGCGGTAGGAATTGACGTTGGGCGCGATGAGCGCCATCGCGTCGGGCAGGAATTTCTGCAGGCCGGCGATGTAGCCAAGGAACAGCTTCGTGTCCTTGCCCTGCTTCGTCGCAAAGAGATTGTCGCCCGTTTCCGCGCTCACGATCGACTGATGGATATGCATGGCGCTGCCGGGCTCGCCCTCGTAAGGCTTTGCCATGAAGGTCGCGTAGATGCCGTGGCGCAGCGCCGCCTGACGCATGGTGCGCTTGAAGAGAAACGCCTGGTCGGCGATCTCGAGCGGATCGCCGTGATCGAAATTGATTTCGACCTGCGCCGCGCCGGACTCGTGAATGAGCGTGTCGATGTCGAGGTTCTGCGCTTCGCAGAAATCGTACATGTCCTCGAAGATCGGATCGAACTCGTTCACCGCATCAATGCCGTAGGATTGCCGCGCCGTCTCCTGGCGGCCGTTCGCGCCAACCGGCGGCTCAAGCGGATAATCGGGGTCGATATTCTTTGCCGCCAGATAGAATTCGATTTCCGGCGCAACGACGGGCACCCAGCCCTTCTCTTCGAAGAGGGCGACGACCTTTTTCAGAACGTTGCGCGGCGCGATGGGCACCGGGCGTTCGTCACGATAGTTCGCGTCGCAGATGATCTGCGCCGTAGGCTCGTCGTACCAGGGCACCACGCGCACGGTCGCCGGATCGGGATCGAGGATGATGTCGGGTTCTATGTCGCCGAGGAAGTTGCTGTCGACATAGTCGCCGGTGACGGTCTGGCCGAAGATCGACTCGGGGAGCTTCAAGGAGCGATCGCTGAGCCCGGCAATGAACTTCCGGGTCGGAATGATTTTCCCGCGCGCGATGCCGGCCATGTCCGACACCATGCATTCGACTTCGGTAATGCGTCGATCCTTAAGCCACTTGATCAGGTCGTCCGTGTTCTCGACCGTCTCGTCCTTCTCGCTGCCCATTGCCATGGGACACCACTCTTTCCTTTTCCGCGTTCGCAGCCGCTGCCTCGCGCACCGCGTCTCCGAAAGCCCGGAACAGCTTTTGCGATACCGGGTTTTCCCAATATTTCCATTCCGGGTGCCATTGCACACCGAGCGCAAAGCCCCTGGCATCGCGCACATGGACGGCCTCGACCGTTCCGTCGGGTGCCCGGCCTTCCGCCGCCAGGGCATCCGAGAGGCGGGCCACGCCCTGCCCGTGGAGGGAATTTACCTCAACTGTCCGTGTGCCGAGCAGCTTTTCGAAAATGCCGCCTTCCTCCAGCATGACGGCATGCGCCGGGCCATACTGCACATCCAAAGGATCGTTCTTGTCTTCGCGATGATCGAGGCGGGGCTCATAGCCGGGCTCGGAGGGGATCTCGTGGATGTGCTGATGCAGCGTGCCGCCATAGGCGACATTGAGCTCCTGGAAGCCGCGGCAAACCGCAAAGAGAGGCACGGCGCGGTCCACGCAGGCGCGGATGAGCTTCAGCGTCAGTGCATCGCGCTGACGGTCGAGCAACACGCCCTCGCGCGGCGGTGTGCCGCCATATTCCTCCGGGTGCACGTTCGAGTGCGAGCCGGTGAGGAAGATGCCGTCGCAGAGATCGAAGAGTTCTGCGAGGTGATCCCTCGCAGCGTCGAAGGGCTCGCGCGGCACGGGCAGGAGAATGGGCTGACAATCAGCGCCGCCATCGACGGCGGCGATGTATTTCTCGCCGGCCGCATGAAAGGGATGCGGTCCCAGCATCTTGACGTCGCAGGGAATGCCGACGATGGGACGCCGGCCTGATTTTCGGGTCATGTTCGTTCACAAGTACCACGCCGCCCCTGCCCGAGGTCAAGACAGGACGCAGCGCAACAAAAGAGACGTGTTGAGGATAATAGACGGGAAGCTCGGGCGCCAGCCGTCGGGATCAGCGCTTTCCGCCAATTTCCGGGCGCTGATCGTCTCGCAGCACGAAAAGCGAGTTGTCGGCGCGGATGCCGGTCTCGACATTGCGGAGCGCAACCGTTGTCTGAAGGCCCTGCACGTCGGTCACGACCCATTGGCGGAGCTGCATCTTCGGCCGGTCGAAGATCAGCGTGATCTGTCCCGGCGCCTCGCCGGAGCGGTCGGCGAGCGCGATGAGAAGCGAGCCCGGCTGCTCCTCGACATTGAGTACGCGAGCCTTTTCCTCGAGGTTCACATCCTTTGCGAGAATGAGACCCAGTGGCGTCGAAGCGATCGGATAACGCTGCGCGGCGGCGGCGCTGTCCTTTACCGCAACCCAGGTGCCGTCCGCGACAACCAGAAGGTTCTCCGGCGGCGCATACTCGAAACGCAGCCGACCCGGGCGGCGGAGATAGAACCTGCCTTCGGCGACCGATCCGTCCGGACCCACCTGCAGGAAATCCCCCTGCAGGCTTTCGAGTGACGAGAGATAGGCGCTCGCCTCCGCCAGCGCCATCCGGTCTTCCTCGCTGAGCGACGCTTCGGCCGGCGCGGCGGTTGCCGGTGTCATGCCGTCCGTCGTCTCGGCTCGGGCCGACCTGCCGCCCGCCGTCAGGAAAGCCACGAACAGGAGGCCAAGTCCGACAAGGGCCGCAGCGAGCAGCATGCGCTGCCGGTAGCGATGGTTCTGATCCAAGTTTCTCATGAAGGAAATCATGACTGCCCTTTGTGGCGAAATATGGAGCCCCAAAGGGCCTTTTGGCGGCGTCCGGTTAGCGCGGGATTAACGGAGAAGCACGCTTCCGTCAGTGATCGCCAACGAGAACTTCGCGCTTTCCCTGATGATTTGGCGGACTCACGACGCCTTGTTCTTCCATAAGCTCGATCAGGCGAGCGGCGCGGTTGTAACCGATCTGGAGGCGGCGCTGGATGTAGCTCGTCGAGGCGCGCTTGTCGCGGGCAACGATCGCGACGGCCTTGTCGTAGAGGTCGTCGCCGGAACCGCCGCCGCCATCCAGCGCGAAGGGGTCGTCGCCCTGCTCGTCCTCTGCGGTGATCGCCTCGAGATATTCGGGCACGCCCTGTTTCTTGAGGAAGGTCACGACCTTCTCGACTTCCTCATCGGCGACGAAGGGCCCGTGCACGCGGCGGATGCGGCCGCCGCCCGCCATGTAGAGCATGTCGCCCTGGCCGAGAAGCTGCTCGGCGCCCTGCTCGCCCAGAATGGTGCGGCTGTCGATCTTGGACGTCACCTGGAAGGAAATGCGTGTCGGGAAATTCGCCTTGATCGTGCCCGTAATCACGTCGACGCTCGGACGCTGCGTCGCCGTGATGATGTGAATGCCGGCGGCGCGCGCCATCTGCGCCAGGCGCTGCACGGCGGCTTCGATTTCCTTGCCGGCCACCATCATGAGGTCGGCCATTTCGTCGACGATCACGACGATGAAGGGCATGGGAGAGAGGTCCATCTCCTCTTCCTCGTAGATCGCCTGGCCCGTTTCCTTGTCGAAGCCCGTCTGCACCGTGCGGACCAGCACTTCGCCGCGCTCGTTCGCTTCGATGACGCGCGTGTTGTAGCCGTCGATATTCCGTACACCGACCTTCGACATCTTGCGGTAGCGGTCTTCCATCTCCTTCACGACCCATTTGAGCGCAACGACCGCCTTTTTCGGTTCGGTGACGACGGGCGCAAGAAGATGCGGGATGCCGTCATAGACGGAAAGCTCCAGCATCTTCGGGTCGATCATGATGAGCTTGCATTGCTCGGGCGAGAGCCGGTAGAGGATCGACAGGATCATGGTGTTGATTCCGACCGACTTGCCGGAGCCGGTGGTGCCCGCGATCAGGAGGTGCGGCATGCGCGCGAGATCGGAGAGCACGGGTTCGCCGCCGATATTCTTGCCGAGTGCGAGCGTGAGCTTCGAGCTCGAGTTTTCGTATTCCTGCGTTTCGAGCAGCTCGCGCAGATAGACCATCTCACGGCGCGCATTCGGAAGCTCGATGCCGATGGCATTGCGGCCGGGCACGACGGCGACGCGCGCGGAAACGGCGCTCATCGAGCGGGCGATATCGTCGGCAAGCGAGATGACGCGCGACGACTTGATGCCCGGCGCGGGTTCGAGTTCGTAGAGCGTGACCACGGGTCCCGGCCGCACCGAGATGATCTCACCCCTGATGCCAAAATCGTCGAGCACGGACTCAAGCAGGCGCGCATTCTGCTGCAGCGCGTCGTCGGTGAGCTGTGCCGAAACGCCGGACGGCTTGGGGCGGGTCAGAAGGCTGAGAGGCGGCAACTGATAGTCGCTCGCCGGTTCGAGCGGCAATTTCGGTTGTGCCTCGCGGGCGGCGCGGGCCGACGGCTTCACAGGCCTCGCCGTGCCGCGATTGACACGTGGGGCGGGCTTTTCCGACCATGCCGGTTCGACCCGCTCCCGTTCCGCACGCG
>JAGUWA010000091.1 GCA_020062605.1 Parvibaculum sp.
GAAACGGCAGCCTTCACTATCCTCCACCCGGTAATAATCCCGTGTGTGCTGACGGTTCCCGCGCCACCATTCGGGCGCGATCCTCTCCGGTCCCTCCGTACGCGTAACCTTGTGGGCGATCCGCCGCCAACGAAATATGCGTGGCGGTCCCTCGGGCACCTCGGCGACAACGTCGACCGGTTCAGGTAGCGGGAGAAGCCTCAAGGGACGCGGCAGGCTGCCACCAAGCATGGAAGCGCGGTGCACGTCTCTATGCGTTGGCCATGAACGCATGGCAGGCGTCATACCACGCAGCGAAGGAACATCGGCGACGGCACGCTCGGGAATATGGCTCGCTCTTGGTTCAAGTCGAAGGACACGGTCCTGCCCGATACGATTGCTCAGTCGGTCCAGAAAGCGCTCGAGATCGTGAAGACGCGTTTCGTTTCCGTCGAAGCCATCCTGCATGGGCGACAGCGGCTCGACGGCAAGACAGGCAAGCGTGATGGCCTCGATGCCAAAACCCGCATCGAAATCGTCACCTGCTTGCGCAAGCTTCTCACGGAAAAGTCGCGCCAGATGGGCGGCCTCGTGAGAGGGCCTGCCGGTTCCCGCACGAAGTTGCGTCACGTCTCCATCAACGCGGAAAAGCAACAATTCAAGCTGCCGCGCGCCCTGCTGTTCGCGTTGAAGCACTTCGCAGAGGTCGTCTGCAATCCGCCGAACGGCTTCCTCGATATGAAGAAGTTGCGTCAGCCCTTCCGGAAAGGAAAGGCTTGCGCGATAGGGAACATGCGGCAGATTGGGCGAGATCGGCTCCGGCTCGAAACCGAGTGCCTCGTCGAGACGCCGCGCCACTTCAGCGCCAAAACGGGCGGTGATCGGCGCGCGCGGCTTGCCGTAGAGATCACCCGCCCGCTTCAGTCCGAGACGCACGAGTCCATCCACAACCGCCCTGTCGAGCCGGAGCGCAGCGACCGGCAATTCGCGAAGCGTATCCGCTTCGCCGCCCAAGGGAACGATGGAAAGCGTGTTCCGGCTATACCGCGCGACCGCCCAGGCTGCCCCTGGTGTCGATGCGATCGCACAGCGGACCGTCAGGCCCAGCTCACTAAAACGCCGATGAAGAATCGAAAGCAGTTCTTCCTCACCGCCGAAGAGATGTGCGCAGCCTGTGATGTCGAGCAGAATGCCGTCCGGCTCCCCTCCCCGACCAATGGGATCTGCTGCCGTCCAGGGCGTGTAATGCCCACACCAGCGGGCAAGTCGCGCAAGCGCCTTGCGGTCGCCTTCGCTGTCGGCCGGGTGCAATTCAAGCAGAGGACAAAGCGCCATGGCGTCCGGCACCAATTGCCCATGCTCGACGCCCTCGGCCTGAGCTCGCCTGTCGCAGACCGTTATCCGCAGACCTCCTGCGCCGGGTCGGGCAAGAGCCCGCGGCCTTTCCGGTATCTTGGGGTGCCGCTGCACAAGATCGCGGTAGAGCCGCTCGATAGGCCAGAAAGGCAACCAGAGCGAAGCGATCCGTCTTTCTCCCTTCATTGGGACACCGTCAGAACAAAACAGGAACATCATATTGCCCCGTTCTCATTCCGATGGCGAGTCGAATCGGGAAGTTACTTTCCGCTCCTCCTTGCACGAAACGGGAGTAGCCTTAGGTAGCTAAGAACAGATGTCATGCGCATCGGGAGACAGAAAGCATGTTGAGATTTTCATCGGCGGACCGGGCGAAACGATTGGCCCTTGGCTTTGCGTTGATGCTTTCGCTTGCGCTCACCGCATGCGCCGACCCGGCAGCCGAACAGGCGCGGCTCGATGCCGAGGACCACAAGAATTGTGTGGAACTGGGGTTCGAACCGAATACAGAGGCCTACGGAAACTGCCGCCTCAAGATGAAGGAAATTCGCGCCAAGGAAAATGCGAACCGCTCGCCCAATGTCGGCTTTGGCGTCGGCATCGGCGTTTCCAAGGGCTTCTGACGAGCGAAAGGAAACGGGTCCATGCGTATCGTGCGTACCACTTTGGCCGTTGCAGCTCTCGCCACACTTGCGGCCTGTGCAAGCCCCCAGGAACAGGCCGCCCGCGCGGCCGCACAGCAACAATCGGATCAGGCCGAGTGCAAAAAACTGGGATTCACGGAGGGCACGGAAGCCTTTGCGAATTGCATGTTGAGGCTGAAGGAAATTCGTGCCCAGGAAGAAAACACGCGTGCGTTAAACCGTGCCCGCACTCCTTCGCCTTGGTGGGGTCCTTATCCGGGATATCCTTACCCCTATCGCTATTACCCTCCCTACTACTGGTAACCTTCTTCAGGCCATCTGCTTGAACGGGAGGATCGCAAGCTCGTGCCGAGCTGCAACTTCCCGTTCGGAAGAGTCATCTTCTGGCCGCGCCACCGCAGAAAACGCAGCCTCCATCCCATTCCACTCCACCAGCCATGAACCGGGTTGACCGCCGCGTGAACGGGTAAGCGCAACGCGCCAGCGCGCTGCACCGGGCATCATCTCCTTTTCGTCCACATAGGAAAGAACAGCACTCGGCGCCGAAGCCACATGCCAACGAGTAACGGCAACGCTTGCCCCTTCCTTGGCATGGCCGGTGAAAAGCAGAACCGGCGTTCCCGACGCCTCTGCGGCGAGCTGAAGCCGCCTCGTGGCAGTCAGGTTGAGCGCGGAGGAGCGTCCGTCGAGTTCACCGATCACCGCCGCAAAGGCATGGCTGTGCAACGCCTCCTCCATAGCCCACAGGCAATCAGTATCTCCGGACGGCAAAGCAAGTACGATCCTCTCCAGCTCCAGGCCGAACGCGGAAAGCCCAGGTCCGTAAAGCCGGCCCATGTCGAAAGGCGGCCTTACCGTTTCACACCAGAGAACAGGAAGCGTGGAATTTCGGCTCGCACAGGCTGCGAGTGACGCGAGAAATCCCGTTGCTGCGCCCATATCCCGATAGGCTGCCGCCGCGATTTCATGCAAGGCTCCGCGCTTCATCCCGCCCTCAGGAAGCACCCCGTCGATTTCAGGCGCTCCAAGCGGAAATACAGACGTTATTCGACCTGCCACGGCCGTATGGCCAGCAATCCGGGCTTTCAACTCAGCAATAAGGCGTCCTTTGCTGGCCAGCGGCATGGCAATTCCTTTTGTTCCTGTTTTGTTCTAAACATAAGGACCATAAGGGTCAAGCCAGGAAAACTGGTCCGCCACGCAGCAATCAGGCCTGCGCGACGCCCCAATAATTGAAACCGGCAAAGCGCGGCGTGGAAGGCAGATACATCGTCTGGAGATCGGCAACACGAAATCCACCCGCTTCGATCAGCGACGGTATCCTGCGGTTTAGATTGCAGCCGCCGAACAGCACCTTCCAGACGGGATTGATGCGATCCTGCCAGCGGGCCACATCATCGTCCGGCGCCGCTCCGTGTTCGCAAAAGACGAGTTTCCCACCCGGCTTCAATACGCGGCGCATGCCTTCGAGCGCCGTCACCGGATCAGGGATCGTGCAAAGGCTGAAAGTACAAAGCACGGTATCGACGCTCTTGTCCTCAAGCGGAATCTGCTCACCCGGCAGGCCGATGAACTCGACGGGGAAGGAGAGATCGCGAGCCCGCTCACCCGCAAGCTTCCACGACGCCTCGGACGGGTCGAGGCCGATCACTTTCCTGACCTTGGCCGCATCGTAATAGGGAAGATTGAACCCGGTACCGATGCCGATTTCGAGTACCGTGCCCTCCGCCATCGGCACGACCTTCTTGCGCTGATAACTGATGGGCTTTGAGCCGCAGGCACAGTTGATGATGTGCGGAACAATGCGGCGTTCGTAGAATCCCATGGCGCCCTCCCCGGCGAAAAAACTGGCGCCAGTATGGCGTCCATCTGTCGCTAACGCCACTCCGAAACGCCAAAGCGAAGCAACCTGTCGCCGTCGACCGGGCCGATGGTCCGGCCGCGCCCCTTGAAGCCGAGCGCCGCCGCGCGCAGCAAGCGCTTGTCCCGGA
>JAGUWA010000318.1 GCA_020062605.1 Parvibaculum sp.
TCGAGAAGGAAACAGGCGTCGCCTCCGAGAGACCGCGTGTGGCTGCCGTTTTCGTCAACCGCCTCAACAAGTCGATGCGGCTTCAGTCCGATCCGACGATCATCTACGGGCTCGTCGGCGGCAAAGGGGCGCTCGGCCGTCCGATCCGGCGCAGTGAACTCGACCGCCAGACCCCCTACAACACCTATCTCGTGGACGGGTTGCCGCCGGGACCCATCTGCAACCCTGGCCGTGCATCGGTCGAGGCGGTCCTTAATCCCCCGGAGACGGACGAGCTCTACTTTGTGGCGGACGGTACGGGCGGCCACGCCTTTTCCAAAACGCTGAAAGAGCATCAGCAGCGGGTCCGCGAATGGCGGCAAATAGAGCGGCAGAAGGCGAAATAGCGCCGGGCAGGCGCCAGATAGGCGAGAGAAAAGCCGGTTTGCGGCTGATATAGTCCTGACCAGATTGAAAGTGATTCCGGGAAAACGCGATGCCGCTCAATAGCATGACAGGCTTTGCCCGCGTGGAGGGCGCACATGGCGCCGTCCGGTGGCACTGGGAGCTGCGAAGCGTGAACGGAAAAGGCCTCGATGCGCGCCTCCGACTGCCTTCCGGGATGGATGGAATCGAGGCACGGCTCCGGACGGAGCTTGCCCGCCACCTCAAGCGTGGCAATTGCCAGATCAATCTCGTGCTCGACCGTGCGGGCGAGGCAGCGCCGCTGCGCGTCAATCGCGCCGCGTTGCAAGTGGTGCTGGAAGCGATCGCCGATCTCCAGAAGGACATGGAGGTCATGCCGCCCCGGCCCGAAGGTATCCTCGCGCTGAAGGGAGTACTCGAGAACGCCGAAGAGGTGGAGGAGAGCGAGGAGGCGAAGGCTGAATTGGAGGAGGCCCTGATCGCTTCCTTCGGCGAAGGTGCGAGAGCGCTTGCGGCTGCGCGGGCGCAGGAGGGTGCGAAGCTCGAAGCGGTCCTGAAGGCCCACGTGGACGAGATCGAAAGGTTGACGCGCGATGCGGCGTCCTGTCCGGCAGCCGCACCTGAGGCCTTGCAGGCGCGGCTCAGGGAGCAATTGCAGGAATTGCTTGGCGACAAGACCACGATTGCCGATGACCGCGTGGCGCAGGAGGCGGCGTTGCTTGCGACGCGTGCGGACATTCGCGAGGAAATCGATCGGTTGATTGCGCATGTCGAACAGGCGCGTGAACTTCTCTCAAGCATGGATGCCGTCGGCCGCCGGCTCGACTTTCTGACGCAGGAATTCAATCGCGAGGCGAATACTCTCTGTTCCAAGGCGCCCGATGTCAGCCTCACGCGGATCGGTCTCGATCTCAAAGCAGTAATCGATCAGTTCCGCGAGCAGATACAGAATGTGGAGTGACGATCGGATATGACCGGAATCGCCATTCATCGACGGGGCCTGATGCTCGTTCTGTCTTCGCCTTCGGGGGCGGGCAAGACGACGCTCTCGCGCCGCCTTCTCGAGAGCGATCCGGAAATCGAAATGTCCGTCTCCGCGACGACGAGAAAGCCTCGCCCCGGCGAACAGGAGGGCAGGGATTATTACTTTCTGAGTACGGAAGACTTCGGCATCATGCGCAACCGGGGTGAGTTCCTCGAACATGCCAAGGTCTTCGGTAACTATTACGGCACGCCGCGCAAGCCGGTCCACGACGCGCTGGCGCGGGGACGCGACGTGCTCTTCGACATCGATTGGCAGGGCACACAGCAGCTCGACGAGACAGCCACAGAAGACCTCGTAAAGGTCTTCATTCTGCCGCCCTCCGTTCAGGAGCTCGAGAAACGGCTGACGGCCCGCGCACAGGACCCGGCGGATGTCGTGGCCGCGCGCATGGCGAAGGCATCCGACGAGATCAGTCACTATCAGGAATACGACTACATCATCATCAACGAAAGCATGGACAAAGCCTTTACGGAACTGCAGGCGATCCTGCGGGCCGAGCGCCTGCGCCGCCGCAGGCTGACGGGCCTGTCCAACTTCGTGAAACAGTTGCGGGAAGCGCTCTAGGCCGGGGGATGAAATGACCAAGGTGGTGATACTGGCCGGGGGGCTCGGTACGCGCATATCCGAGGAAAGCCAGCTTCGGCCGAAGCCGATGATCGAGATCGGCGGCCGGCCGATCCTCTGGCACATCATGAAGATCTACACGCATTTCGGCTTCAACGATTTCGTGATCTGCGTCGGCTATCGCGGCTACATGATCAAGGAATACTTCGCGAACTACGTCCTTCACTCATCGGATGTGACGGTCGACATGGCGAACCAGCAGATCACCTATCATCAGAAGACGAGCGAGCCCTGGCGCGTCACCATGGTCGATACGGGACAGGAAACGCTGACGGGCGGGCGCGTCAAGCGTGTCCGCGACTATCTCGACCCTGACGAGACTTTTTTCATGACTTACGGCGACGGTGTCGCAAATGTCGATATCCGTTCGCTCCTTGCCTTTCACAAGGCCCATGGACGCAAGGCTACGCTCACCAGTGTCATTCCGCCCGGACGCTACGGTGCGCTGGAGCTTGAAGGAGACCAGGTCCGCCGTTTCATCGAGAAGCCGCCGGGAGACAACGCCTGGATCAATGGCGGCTTTTTTGCGCTTGAGCCATCGGTTCTGGACCGCATTGACGGCGACAAGACGGCCTTCGAGGGCGATCCGCTGATGGGGCTTGCTGCGGACGGAGAACTGATGAGCTTCAAGCATTCGGGGTTCTGGCAGCCGATGGATACGCTGCGCGAAAAGAACTATCTCGAAGAGCTCTGGTCGGGCGGCAAGGCTCCCTGGAAAATCTGGAGGGACTGACTTGGCGATCGATGGCCTCGACAAGGCGTTCTGGAACGGAAAGCGCGTTCTGCTGACCGGTCACAGCGGCTTCAAGGGGTCGTGGGCGGCGCTTTGGCTTGCCTCCATGGGCGCGGAGGTAACGGGATTCTCGCTCGCGCCGGAAACCGATCCAAATCTCTTCGATCTGGCAGGCATCGCTGGCGCCGTTCGCTCGCATTTCGGCGATCTGCGCGATGCGGAGGCCTTGCGGCGCGTCGTGCGCGAGGCTGAGCCTGAAATCGTCCTTCATATGGCCGCGCAGCCGCTCGTTCGTCGCTCCTATGTCGATCCGGTCGGCACATTCGAGACCAATGTGATGGGAACGGTGAACCTTCTCGAAGCCATGCGTGGCGCCGATACGCTCAAGACCGTTCTCGTCGTCACGACCGACAAGGTCTACGAAAACACGGAAGCAGGCGTCTCGTTCCGCGAGGAAGACCCGCTCGGCGGCCACGATCCCTACGCGGCGTCGAAGGCTGCGGCGGAAATCGTGACCTCGTCCTATGCGCGGTCATTCCTCGACGAACGGGGCGTACGCGTGGCGACGGCACGTGGCGGCAATGTGATCGGCGGGGGCGACTTTTCGGAAGACCGGCTCGTGCCGGACATCTGGCGCGCGCTGAAGGCCGGTCAGCCGCTCGTGCTGCGCAATCCGGCGGCGGCCCGGCCCTGGCAACATGTGCTCGACTGTCTTTGCGGCTACTTCACCTATGCGAGGGGACTGACTGACCGGGCCGACCTGCCTTCCGCGCTCAATTTTGGGCCGCCGCATGACGCGCCGCCGCTGACGGTTGCGGAGCTTGCCGATGCGGTACAGTCGGCACTCGGCACCACTCCTGTCTGGGAGCCGGCGAACGACGCCGGCCCGCGCGAAATGATGATGCTCGAAATCGACAGCCGGAAGGCGCGGGCCGTTCTCGGCTGGAAGGACCAACTTGCGGGCACGCCCTGCGTCTCCTGGCTCGCGGACTGGTATCGCGCGCTGAATACCGGGGATGATATGCACGCCCGCACGCTTGCCCAGATTGCGGCCTACGAAAAACTTCATCGGGGCGGAATGACATGAGCGCGCGCTTCGATATTCAGCAAACGCCGCTCAATGGGGTCGTTTCCCTGCGCCGCAAACGCATGGGCGACGAGCGCGGCTGGCTTGAGCGGCTCTTCTGCGCGGAGGAGCTGAGGGAGGCGGGCTGGCGCTGGCCGGCCGCACAATTGAACCGCACCCTTACCGCGAAACGGGGAACGGTGCGCGGCATGCATTTCCAGCTCCCGCCGCACGAGGAAGCAAAGCTTGTTACTTGCCTCTCGGGCGAGGTCTTCGACGTTGCCGTCGACATGCGTCCGGGCTCCGCGACCTACCTGCATTGGCATGGCGAACGGCTATCGAACGGGAATGCGACGAGCCTCCTTATCCCGCCGGGGTTCGCTCACGGATTTCAGACGCTGACCGACAATGTCGAAATGTTCTATGTCCACTCGGCCCCCTTTGCGCCTGGCGCCGAGGGCGGGGTGAGGGCGGACGACCCCGCCCTCGGCATCGATTGGCCGCTCGAAATCGGCGAGCGCTCGGAGCGCGACAGGAATCATCCGCTCCTCGGCGGCCGGAAAGAATGAGGTAACCAGGTGAAATGCCGTCATTGCGGTGCGCCGCTCGAGAATACCTTCGTGGACCTTGGTGCCTCGCCGCCCTCCAATGCCTATCTGACGAAGGAGGCGCTTGGGCGTCCCGAGGTCTGGTATCCGCTCCGCGTTCTCGTCTGCACCGGTTGCTGGCTCGTCCAGACGGAGGACCATGCGGGCCGCGAGGAGCTGTTCGCGAGCGACTACGCCTATTTCAGTTCGACTTCGGCGGGGTGGCTCGCGCATTCAAAGGCCTATGTCGAGACAATGAGGGAGCGCTTCGGCCTCGGGCCCGAAAGTATGGTGGTCGAGGTCGCAGCGAATGACGGCTACCTTCTCCAATATGTGAAGGCGGCGGGCATCCCCTGCTACGGCGTCGAGCCGACGGCGAGCACGGCTGCCGCCGCGCGCGAGAAGGGCATCGATATCGTCGAGCGCTTCTTCGGCGTTGAGCTTGCCTCGGAACTCACCGCGTCGGGACGGCAGGCGGATCTCACCGCCGCCAATAACGTCCTTGCGCATGTACCGGACATCAACGATTTCGTTTCGGGATTTGCTCGCCTGCTAAAGCCAGAAGGTGTTTCGACTTTCGAGTTCCCGCATCTTCTCAATCTCGTCCGGCAGAACCAGTTCGACACCATCTATCACGAGCACTACTCCTATCTGTCGCTCGCGGCCGTGGCGCGTATCTTTGCCGCTAACGGCCTTGCGGTGTTCGACGTGGAGGAATTGCCGACCCATGGCGGCAGCCTGCGCGTTTATGCGCAGCGGAGCGACACTGGAATCCATGCGCGCACGGAACGCCTTGCGACGCTCGAAAAGCTGGAAGCGGATGCCGGTATCGAGAGCCTCGCCTTCTATGAGGGGTTTCAGGCAAGGGCGGAAAAGGTGAAGGATGATTTCGTCGCCTTTCTCATCGGCGCGAAGAGGGGAGGCCTCAAGGTCGGCGCCTATGGCGCGGCGGCAAAAGGAAACACCTTGATGAATTTCGCCGGCATCCGGCCCGACCTGATCCCCTATGTCGTGGACCGGGCGACGGCGAAACAGGGAAAGTACATGCCCGGCAGCCGCATCCCGATCGTCGGCGAGGCGCATCTGGAAGCGGACCGGCCTGATATCGTCGTGATCCTGCCCTGGAACATAAGCGAGGAGGTCATGAGGCAACTCGACCATGCGCGCGGCTGGGACGCGAAATTCGCGACGGCGGTGCCGGAACTTGCGGTTGGATGAAGGACGATTAGGCTTGGTCGGAGCGGAGGCGTTTGCCACCGATATACGAGCGAGGATACCTCAGCGAAGAACATCCTTGTTCAACGATCTGAGGCAGGGCAATCGATGGTGAGTTGAGCAACGTAGAAAAATGACAGAGCGCTGCCCCATATGCGAAGACGAGTCTGGCGTCTCCTTGAGCCGGCCAATGGAGATGCCGATCCTCATGAATCGCATTTATGCGACTGCAGAGGAGGGCAGGTCGGCAGCGCGCGGCACGCTTGATTTCGTTTCGTGCCGACGATGCGGATTCACATGGAATCGTGCCTTCGATCCATCGCTGATCAAGTACGACAAAGAGTATGAGAACGATCAATCCTGGTCTCCTGCCTTCCGTGCACACATGAAGGCCAGAGTGGTGGACATCTTGCAGTCGGTCGGCGATGACCGGATGGTCAACTATCTGGAAGTCGGATGCGGCCAGGGCCGATTCATCGAGGAAGTTGTTGAAGTCGCCGGAGAACGCCTTTGTTCAGCTTACGGATTCGATCCGGCTTGGCGTGGAGAAGACGGCAGTGGCCCTTCCGGGAGCCATATATATCGGCGTCTTTTCGATATTGAAGCAGAACCTCTCTTGAGCGACACGCCGAACATTGTCGTCAGCCGTCACACAATAGAACATGTGCCGGATCCGGTTGGATTTTTAAGCTCAATAAGGGCGGCGCTTGGCGCGAAATCGCGGGCGACGATATGGATCGAGACCCCTTGTGTCACGTGGATATTCCGGCATCGCGCCATGCAGGATTTCTTTTACGAGCATTGCTCGCTTTTTACCGCTCGATCATTAGCCTACGCCCTTGAGAAGAGCGGTTTTGCAAGGCCCCGAGTGCAGCATGTTTTCGGCGATCAATACCTCTGGGCAGAAGCAGTCGCTTCGGATTGCAATGTTGCCAAGTCTGTCACGGTGCATCAGGATCACGCTTCTCTCGCGAACCTGCTGTCCGAGTTCATCAATAATTGGCGGCCAGAGATTGCTCGCGCAGCAGAGGCTGGGCCGGTGGCTCTCTGGGGCGCAGGCGCCAAGGGTGTAAGCTTTTCAATCATCGTTGACCCAAAGTGCGAACTGATCGATCACGTGGTGGATGTGAATCCTCACAAGCAGGGCCACTACTTGCCCGGATCAGGCTTGCCGGTAGTCTCACCCGAGGGCTCTGCCGTGAGGTCACCGCATACAATTTACGTCATGAACCCGAACTATATGGATGAAATTTCGGCTACCGTCCGGGAAGTCGGCCTTTCTGCGACGCTGATATCCGTCGACTAGCCGCTTCGGCAACACCGAGGCTGGGGAGAAGTAAAGCCAAATGGCTCAAGTATCGATCGGAGTTCCCGTATACAACGGCGCTACGACCCTTGCTGCCGTTCTCGAGTGTATCCGTGTACAAACTTTCTCGGACTTTGAGGTTATCATTTCCGACAACGGGTCAACCGACGACAGCCGGAAAATTGCAGCTGAATTTTCCCGGCGGGATGCGAGATTCAGACTCATCGAACAACCGAAGAATGTTGGCGCGAAAAATAACTTCCTTGCTCTGGTCGAAATGGCGGGCAGTGATCTCTTCATGTGGCGCGCCGATGACGAGCTTAGCAATCCTGACTATCTTTCGACGCTGAAGCGTCATTTTGATGAAAATCCCCGTCTTGCACTTGCTGCCCCACGTATTCGGTTCGTTCACGACGACGGATCTACAAACTACGAAGAAGGCTTTGCAATACCGCCTATACGAGGGCGGGCGAAGCGCATCGGAGAATCGCTGTTGGGAGCCAGCCCTTCCTGGTTTTTGGGTCTGTGGAGGAAGGACGTACTTCGCGCTGCGTTGGATGAGGTGCTGCCGACCTATCCATACGTATGGGGGTGGGATCCGATAACGCTTCTTCCCGTTCTTCTGGATGAGGGGGTCGAAACGGATGCGCGGGCAATCCTTATCAAGCGGAGTATTTCACCAGCGCGCTACAGATGGCGCGTACCTGCGAGTGAAATGTGGGAGATGCGCCGCGCATTTCGAAGGACATGTTTTGCGGTTTTGGAGCGACGGAAGTGGACCATAGCAGAGCGGTGCATTCTTTCAGTCTACCTCGTGCGTTTTGCCAATCTTCGAGTGTACCGGTTCTGGAAGACGATGCGGGCGCAGGTGCGGGAGCTTCTTGGCGACCGAAGGTAACTGGAGGCGTGGGAAACCACCGGGACGCGGTATGAAAGTGCTTCTGACAGGCGGATCGGGTTTCGTCGGGCGGATGACAATTGCACCGCTGGTGGACGCTGGTGTCGATCTGCATGTCGTTGCCAGAGGGACGCCTGATGCGAGCACCGGTGGAATCTGGCACCGTGCCGACCTGTTGAATGCGAACGAAATTAGATATCTCGTCACGTCGCTGAAACCCGACATCGTAGTGCATCTTGCATGGTGTGTAGAGCACGGCCGTTTCTGGAGCGATCCTGCGAACCTGGATTGGGTTGCCGCAACCGCGAACTTGATACGGGCGGCTGCAGAAGCAGGTACATCGCGCTTTGTCGGGGTTGGAACCTGCTATGAGTACGATTGGCCCGCTGCGGGAGATTGTAACGAGCTTGCGACCTCCTTGGCTGCTCATACACTATATGATGCAGCGAAAGATGCTTCGCGGCGAGTCATGGAGATGTTTTGCGCTGGCAACCAGATGAGTTTCGCTTGGGCCCGGCTGTTCTTTCTTTATGGTCCGGGGGAGAATCCAGCACGCCTCGTGTCATCTGTTGCCAGCACGCTTGTTCGCGATAGAAAAGCAAAGGTGTCACGCGGGCTGGCTGTACGGGACTTCATGGATGTCCGAGACGCTGGTGCAGCCTTGGCAAAACTTGCTTTGTCGCAGGTGAAGGGCGCAATAAACATTGCAAGCGGTGAGGGCGTGAGGATATCCGACCTTGTGTTGAAGATGGGCGATCTGGCGGGCCGCTCCGATCTCGTCAATATAGGTGCATTGCCTGACCGCCCCGGTGAACCACCGAGAATAGTGGCGGATACGCGACGGCTACGTGATGAATTGGAATTTAAGCCGTCGGTCGATCTGGAGCAGGGACTTGCGGACGCGCTGAGCTATTGGCGCGCAAGGTTGATATGAGATTGCAGGCCCCGGAGAGGCTGAGCGACAATTAACGAAACGGGCGTGCGCTCACCGCGCCGCCGATCTCGTACTGGGGAAGTAAGATGAAGTCCTACACAAAAGCAAGGCGGATTCTGAGAAGGCAGGCGTACCGTGTTCGGAGTATTAGCCATCGTCTGGTCACTGGGGAGGACTGGCCGAGAGTTGTATTCATCCACACAGTGAAGACGGGGGGGACGTCCATCCACAATTATTTCAAGGATTACCTCGGTTCCAGTCGAAGCGGAAAGATCATGCTTTTCGACGACTTTCTGCGTACGGAGGATGAAGCAGTCCTGATCGCGAGGGCCCGAAAGGCAAGGTATGTGGGCGGTCATATTTCGTGGACCACATACCAGAAAATTCGTGATGAGCGAACGCGGTCGTTTACTATTTTCCGGGAGCCTTATGACCGGTTGAGATCGCTCTACTACTATCTCATCAACATGCCTCCCGGTTTTCGAGGCATAGATACGGTTGCAGATATCAAAGGCTATTCGATGCGGGAGTTTTTCGCCGCTGACCATAAGTGGATTGATTTTTATGCAAACAACTTTCTTGCGCGCCAGTTCGCCGGTTCACTCGACGTGATTCCGAGGTCGAAAGAGGAAAGGCTAAAGCTTGCTGACGCCGCGATAAAAAATCTGTCTACGATGGATGTGCTTGGATTCCACGACGACTTTGAAGCTGCGTTCGCAAAAATTGTCAGTATGGCGGGGCTGCCCGTCCCGGAAGCGAGTCCTCGCCTGAATGTGACAATGGGGTTGCTCTCAAGCGCTGAGGAGCGGGAGATGTCGAAGCAAGCACTCAACGAGGAAATGCGCGAACTCGCCGCTCCGCTCGTTGAGGCCGACTTGATAATCTACAACCACTTCAACAAGCTGCGCTGCGGCGCTTAGATCGCTTTTCGGTCGACCCTCAAGGCTTCAACACCACGCGCCCCATGACCGTTCCCTTGCGGAGGTCGTCCAGCGACTTCGAGCCTTCGCCGAGCGGGCGCTCGCTTACGGGGATCGGGTCGATCTTGCCTGCCTTCACGAGCTCCATCATTTCATGCGTCTCGGCGAGCGAGCCGACATAGGAGCCGCCGATCGTGATGGCGCGCATGGGGAAGAGCGGGATCGGCATCGCGAAACCGCCTCCGAACAGGCCGACAACGACCACCCGGCCACCTTTGCGAACGACGCTCGTCGCGAATTTGAGAGAGGCTTCCGAGCCGACGAAGTCGACGGCGGCAGGCACGCCGCCATTCGTGTCGGCGAGCACCTTGTTGATCGCTTCCGGGTCCTTCGGATTGTAGACCTCGTGGGCGCCGCTGCCCTTTGCCGACTGCAGCTTGTTCTCGTCCACATCCGCCCCGAGCGGCGCTGCAGGAAAGAGCGCCTTCGCAAATTGCAGGCCCATCATGCCGACACCGCCGAGCCCGACAACCATCACGCGCTCTTCGGGGCTGATATCTCCAAGCTTCTTCATGGCGCTGTAGGCGGTGAGGCCGGAGCACATGTAGGTTGCCGCAAGTCCGTCCGCGACGCCCTTGTAGTCGAGCAGGTAGCGCGGATGCGGCACCAGAACGTGAGTGGCAAATCCGCCGGCGACCTGGATGCCGAGATTGCGCGGCTTGTTGCAGAGATGCTCTTCGCCGCGCTTGCAGGTCGGGCATTCGCCACAGCCGATCCACGGATAGGCAACGCGGTGCGCGCCGATCTCCACGCCTTCGGCGTCAGGTCCGGCGGCAACGACCTCCCCCTCGATCTCGTGGCCGAGCGTGAAGGGCAGTTGACGCCCCCCGCGCACGTCGAGCTGATTGCCGCCGCCCATGTCGAAATGGCCGTCATGGATGTGAACGTCCGAATGACAGACGCCGCAATGCGTCACCTTGAGCAGCACCTCGGTGCCTTTCGGCTCGGGCGTCGCGCTCTCGACGATCTGCAAGGGCTGGCCGTATTCGACGATGGCTTCGGATTTCATGGGGAACGCCTCCTGAATGCTACGTTTCTGGCCGCCGGGCGGCTTGCTGATCGACAATGTGGCACGCGGCGCGCGGTACCACAACCTTGCTTGCGATGTGTTCAGCGGCTCGCGGCGAAGGCACGCGCGAGAGCGCAGAACGCCTCGACGCTGAGTTCTTCCGCACGTCTCGTGGGCTCGATCCCCGCTGCCTCAAGGAGAGGCAGCGGGTCATGACCGAGCGACTTGAGGCTCGCCCGAAGCATTTTGCGCCTCTGCCCGAAGGCAGCAGCAACAACACGCTCAAGCAGGCGCGGATCGGCCTCGGCAAGCGGTGTTTTGCGGGGCACGAGCTCGACGAGGGACGATGTCACCGCCGGCGGCGGCGTGAAGGCCCGGCGGTCAATGTCGAAGAGGATACGCGGCACGGTGCGCCACTGCGCCAGAACGGCGAGTCTTCCATAGGCCTTGCCGCCCGGTTGCGCGACGATCCGCTCCGCGACCTCTCGCTGGAACATCAGCGTCAGGCTGTCGTACCAGGGGGGCCATGGCTCGGTTTGCAACCAGCCGACCAGCAGTGGCGTAGCGATGTTGTAGGGAAGGTTCGCGACGATCCGCGCCGGCGCCTTCACAAGGGTCTTCATATCTGTTGCAAGTGCGTCGCCTTCGACGATCTCAAGACGTCCGGGATAGGCTACCGCAACTTCTTCCAGAGCAGCGATACAACGCCTGTCGCGCTCGATGGCAACGACACGTCGCGCACCTTCCTCAAGCAGGGCACGCGTCAGCCCGCCGGGTCCGGGCCCCACTTCGAGTACATCGTGATCGTCAAGCGAGCCTGCGGACCGGGCGATGCGTCCGGTGAGGTTGAGGTCGAGCAGGAAATTCTGTCCAAGTGATTTCTGGGCGGCGAGGCCGTGCCGGGCAATGACCTCGCGCAGGGGCGGCAGGGGCTGCAGGGGCGTAATCGTCATGTTGCAGCGGCCCGGCAGCGTGCGATCCCGTCCGCCATGCGGATCGCCTCGATCAGGCTCCCCGGATGCGCCCGCCCGCTTCCGGCAATGTCGAGCGCGGTACCGTGGTCGGGCGAGGTCCGTACGATCGGCAAGCCGAGCGTCGTATTGACGCCATGTTCGAAGTCGATTGTCTTGAGCGGGATCAGGGCCTGGTCGTGATACATGCAGAGCACCGCATCGTAGTGCTTCCGCGCGGCGGCATGGAAAAGCGTGTCGGCTGGGGCCGGCCCGCGAATTTCGGCGTTTGGAGCCTGTGCTTGCATGGCCTTGATCGCAGGAGCGATGATTTCGATTTCCTCGCGCCCTAGATGCCCTTCCTCGCCAGCGTGCGGATTGAGCGCAGCGACTGCTATCCGGGGGCGGGCAATTCCGAAATCGCGGGCAAGAGAGCGGGCCAGAATCACACCCTGACCGACGATCTTCTGAACGCTGAGCGCCGCCACTGCCGCCCGAAGCGACAGGTGGACCGTCACGGGCACGACCCGGAGACCCGGACAGGAGAGCATCATCACAGGTGTCGCTCCGCCCGAGCACTCGGCAAGATATTCCGTATGGCCGGGCATCGTCAGGCCCGCTTCGTAGAGTGCCCGTTTGTGGATCGGATTGGTGACGATGCCGGCGGCCTTGTCCTGAAGGACGAAGTCGCAGGCGAGATCAATGGACGAAAGCACCGCCGCCGCATTTGCGGCCGACAGAAGACCGGAAACCGGTTTTTCCGCAAGCAGGATCGGAGAAGGCAGGACAGGCAGGGCGTCCGGGAAGACCGTTACCGCTTCTTTCGGTACGTCGATCTCTCGCACGGGCACATCGATGCCGAGACACAGCGCCGTTTCGCGATAGAGAGAGGCATCTCCCACGACGAAGAAGGGAGGAAGAGAACGGCTGCCGCGTTCAATCCAGGCCTTGAGCGTAATCTCCGGGCCGATTCCAGAGGGTTCCCCCATCGTCAGCGCGAGCGGCAGCACAAGGTCGTTGTCACGCATCATTTTCGGCACCCAACGGGCCGTGCTGTCGGAGCGGCGTCAGCGATAGACGACAACCGCGTCGCGCCGCAGATCACGCAGGTGACGACGGCCCATCATCGATAACTGCTGCTCGTAAAGCGTGTTGTCGATCTGCTCCCGCGTCGGCATCTCGCCCTGAGCAGCCCTGTGCCCGCAGATCACCAGCATTTCGACGCCTTGCTCCGAGCGGATCGGGACCGTGGCCTTGCCGACCGGAACGCCGGAAATTGCTTGCCGGGTCTGAGCGGGGAGCCTGCCGGCAATAATGGTTTCGGGCGGAGTCGACCGGCCACTCACATATTTGGTGATCAACTTCGCAGCTTCGTCGCACGATGAAACCTGTGTGCGGAACTCCTCCGCTTCACGCGCGCGCCTCGCAACCGCCTGCGGCTCTGCATCCGGCGTCAGCGGCAGAACAACCCTCATTAACGAATATTGATCCATCATCGGGTCGCCGCCAGTGCTTGTCTGCATGGCCTTGAGCTGGACGATATAGAAGCCGGTAAGTGTCCGGATCGGATCGGAGACCATGCCAGGCTGCATCCGGGTGACCACCTCGCTCACCTTGTCAGGCAATTGGCTCGCATGGACCCAACCGATATCTCCGCCATTGGCGGCAGACGCGGACTGGCTGAACTGCCGTGCCACGGCTTCGAAGGGCGCGCCTTGGCGAATCTGCTCCACGAGCCTTTGCGTACCGGCGGCGATTTCTTCCGCATGCGCCGGATTATCGAAAGTAATGAGAATTTCCGATACGAAATACCGCGGTTGCCCGGATTCCTCCTCAAGCCGTCGCATAACCTCTTCGATTTCACCTTCTCCGACCGTGACGAGAGGGCCAAACCGCTGCTGAATGACACGGTTCCAGGCGATGTCGTTGCGAATTTGCGCTTCGAGAGTGGAGCGCGTAACGCCACCTGCTTCCAGTGCCTTGGAAATCTGATCCACGGACATGTTCGAGCGCTGCGCGATCCGCTCGAACGCCTTGTCTACCTCGTCCTGCGAGACCTCAATGTTGAGTCGCCTGGCTTCCTGCCACTGCAGGTACTCGTCGACAAGCGAGCGCAACACCTGCCCGCGGATTCGGGAAATGTTCTCCGGCGTGTTCGGAATGCCGGAACTCAGGATAACGAGCTTGATCCGCTGGTCGAGATCGTAGGATGAAATGACCTGATCGTTGACGATCGCCGCGATCGCCTGCGAGTCGGACGCTGCCGTCTCCTGTGCATGGGCTGGCATGGTCGAGAGCGCGATGACGAGCGCCGCTGCCACACCCGGCAGAGACCGGAACAGCTTGCGCACCCCTCGCCGGGAGACGCTCACAAATACATCCGTTAATTCCATGGTTTCTTTCTTCTGGACGCGGCTCTGCGTCCGATCTCCACCTGTTCCGGGCCGACAGAATACTTGAATCAAGCCCCCAATCAACCGATCCGAAGCGCGAAAAAACGCTATTTTTCAGGTGCTTGGGAGAAGGGCGATGTGCTTAACGAAACCCGGTTGTCTCGGCTGCACTGCCGGTTCCCAGTGTTTTGAAGGTGATCTGGAAGAGAACCGAACTGTCAGGCTCGATGTCGCGGTCGCGGTAGAAGGATTGGCTGTACATGAGGGACACGTCGAGGCATTCGTCCTCATAGCCAATCCCTACGCGGTTTGCGACCGTCCGGTGATCCGCGAGGTCCTGCCGCGTCTGACCGAACAGACGCCAGTACTCGTCGAGTTTGATAATCGAACCCAGATAGAGTTCTTCACGTTCCTGGAACGTGACCGACTGGTCGGCGGCGAAGTAGCCATATCCGATCTCGGCGCTGACCGGTCCGCGACGGCCAAGCAGGTTCACCTCGTTTCGCCTGATCTTGAACCGTTCGTCATCGATGCGGAAACGGTAGACAGCGAGGAAATCGTTTGAGGGCGAAAGCATGATGCGGCCGACATAGTCCGAGGTCTCGTCCCGCAGCCCGGTCTCGGCTGCAACGCTCGTGTTGTCTTCGAGGCGATAGCTCTGCCCGAACATTGCGTTCGCCTGCCCGCCGTTCGGCGTGTAGATGGAGTATCGGACGCCGACATTGGCGCGTGCACCGGTTTCCCACCGGTCGAGGCCGGAAAACCTGTCTTCCGAGAAGAGATTGGTATCGTCAAACTCGAAGCTCAGGGAGTCCTCATCGGGGATCTCGACCGTGTTTCCTGTATTGGGCGAATAGATGAACTGAACGATGGGCTCGATCACCTGATGCATGCCGCCATCGGAACGGGCAAGCGGATAGCTCCACTCGGTTCCTATGGTGGGAAGCGCGCGTGCGATGGTTTGCGCCTCAAATTCCGTTCCAGGGACGGCCGTATTCGGAACGTCCTCGACCGAATAGACATCGCCTCTCAGGCTTCCGAAGAACCTGTGAACGAATCCGTTCGAAGATGTCCCGCGCCGGTCCCACCGAACGGTGCTGGAGACGCGCCTGTACTGCGATCCGACGCTGCGCCCGAGGATCATGGCGTTGGTGGATATGCCGACGGTCCCCCCCAGGACCTGATCGGCAAAAGTATAATCATGCTGAAGGACAGGCGCGACCCATGGCGTCGTCGACTCGCTGTCGGTCGTGAGCAAGCCCTTGAAGTAATAGGCGTCGGCGGTGAAGCTGTTGCGACCGTCGACATAGGTAGCGTTCAAGTTGTTTACGAGATCCGTCGTTCCGGAGAGATCGTACTTCCGCAAATAAGTGTCGTCCGTCGCGAGTTCGGTCCGGAAGCCCCAGCTCCAGTTTTCATCGATATCGAACTCCCCATTCCCGAACAGGCTTCCGCGAAATTCATTCTCGCCCGGCGTACCGGCTTGCTGCGACGTAGGCCACGTTCCCGTGGCAAAGGAGGTCAGGCTTCCGCTTTCGAACCGTTGGCGATATTCGCCCTGATAGACCGCACCTTCTTTCGTCGTAAAGCGTGGGATGAGCGTAAGGTCCTTGTCCGGCGAAATTGCCCAGAAATAAGGCACTTCAATTTGTTGCCCGAGTTCGGTCGAACTGGCGACCGACGGCGTCAGGAAGCCGGACTGACGCTTTACGGTCGGATCGGGTTGCGAGAAGTAGGGAACATAAAGGACAGGAACACCGAAGAACTCCATGAAGGCGTCTTCGTAGATAATTCTCTTTTCCTGCTTGTTGTGGACGACGCGGAAGGCCTTGATCTGCCAGATGGGCGTCGTTTGTCCTTTCTCCTCGCAAATGTCGCAGGGGCTATAGACGCCGCGATGCAGCGTCGTGATGTTGCCGCCGCTTCGCACGACGCTATGCCCGGCGAGGCGGGAGTTGTCGGTGAGAAGGACTCTGAGCGTATCGATGACGCCATCGCGCATTTCGTTGCGCAGAACGAGATGATCCGCAAAGGCGACATCGCCCTGTGGATCCAGCAGCGCGACATTTCCGTCCGCCGACACCACCCCGGTGGTTTCATTGTAGGTGACGCGATCCGCGAGCAGTACGCGCTCGCCATAAGCAAGCTCAACGTTGCCGGACGCAGTAACAACCCGCGCATCGCGGTCGTAGGAAAGTTCGTCGGCCTGCATCAGCACTTCGCCGGATTCAGGGAACGACACCTCGGGCGACGGGCCGGGGCCACCGGCGTTCTGGGCGTTAGCAGGCGCCACAAATGGCAGCATCAGCATCGCCGCCAGCAAAAAGGGGCTGCGTTTTTCGCCCACACTCATCCGCTGCCCCTCGGTCACGTGTCCGTATGCCCCCGGTCGTCCAGAATCGCCCGTTCCCCGGGTAATTCACGATTTCTAACCGTCTTCGAGGTGAAAGAGAACCGCAAGTCCCAAAAGCATGACGACAATGGAGGGGGCCCATGCGGCGAGCGCCGTGGGAAGGATGCCCGAAAGCCCCAGGGCCAGCGAGAGATTGCCGAGGAAATAGACCAGAAATCCGGACAAAATTCCGCCGACGACCATCTTCAGAAGCCCCCCCATACGGGTGATCCGCATGGAGAAGACGGCGGCCACCAGAACCATGGTGCAGAGCAGCGCAGGCAGTGCAAGGAGCTGGTGGAAATAGATCTGGTAGCGCCGGGCGGAGAAACCCGCCGCTTCCGACGTATTGATGAAATGCGGCAGCTCCCAAAATGAGATGCTTTCTTCGCGGGCGAAGCTTTCCTCGATCTGGTCCACGGTGAGCGACGTTTCCTGACGGTAGGTGTCGAAGTGCCGCGGCTGGTCCTCGGCCATCAGCACCCACACGTCCTCGAGTTGCCAGTAGCCGTGCTTCAGCGAGGCTGTCGCCGCGTCGATGCGTCCAAGGAACGCGTCGCCACGTCCGTAGAGGAAGATGGTGACTTCATCGAGCTTCAGCCCCCGTCCGTCCATTTGTTCCGCATGGACCACCGACTGTCCGGTGGAATCGGCCTGTCTGAGCCACAGCCCGTTCGCCGAGACGGCAACGAAACTGGTTCTCTGGTCGAGGTACTTCGATTCGAGCTGCCCGAATCGCGTCGTGAGCGTCGATGCGACCGGATTGAAGATCGTTACGACGAAAGTGCCGATGGCAAACGCGACGACAAGAGCGGGGGCAATGAATTGCCAGACGGAAACGCCCGCTGCACGCGCGATGACGAGTTCGTTGTTCCGGCTGAGGCGCAAAAATGTTGCCATGCCGCCGAACAGAATGGCGAAAGGAAGTGTCTTGCTTCCGAGGCGCGGGACCTCGAGCAAAGCCATGGAAAAGAGCAACCCGAAGGTGACGCCCGGTTTGTCGGCACCTCGCCGCAGCATCTCCACCAGCTCGACCATGAAAATAAGCGAGAGAAAAATCGAGAAGGTGATCATCGCGACGCCGAGAAACTGGCGGCCGAGATAGCGGGAAAGCGTCCACGAGAGATTCATTGCCTCGCTCCCTGCACGGCGGCTGTAAATCGCTGTAGCATGAGATCGAAGCGGACGCCGACGATGATCGCGATGCAAATTCCGCATACCGCGAGTGGAAAGACATACATGAGAGGTATGAGGTAGTTTTCCGTTGCCGCTCCGTTTGACAGGACGAATCCCAAGAGACGGACGGCGAGCGCAAAGACGGCAGCGAGCGCCATGCGCGACGCATAACCTCGCCGGTTGAAGGGGGCGGGCAGCAGGGCGGCGAGCGCAATCAGCGTCAACAGCGTCGGGTAGATGCCATCGACCAGACGTTCGTGGGCTTCGGCGAGCAGCTTGGAGCGGTGCGTCTGCGCGTAGGTGTCGGTGGGCGCCGGGTTGACCAGCTCACCGAAATAGCGTTCGCGACCCTCGTAGCTGAAACTTGGGTTGGCATCCATGTACTGCGAAAGATCGTAGGTATACTTGTCGAAATAGAGCAGAGTCGCCGCGCCCACATTCCGGTCTCCTTTGCGCGAGACACGCTGAATGTTCCCGTTGAACATCACAAGAAGCGGCCCCTGGGGGCCGTCGACGAGGCTGCCGGTTTCGGCCATGTAGGTAATCGGTTCCTCGGGATTGCGGCTGTCGTGAACGAGTATCCCGTAGGTGGCGCCATCGGACGCCCGCTCCCGCACGTAGACGGTGAGACCTTGGGCGGGGTTCGTGAAAGTGCCCTCGCGGATCATCGCCGTCGCGACGTCCGAACGAATCTCATAGAGGCGGCTCTTGAGCTCCCGCAGACCAGCCGGTGCCACGTAGATGCTGAACAGCAGGATCAGCGCCGAGGTGGCGAGCGCGATCGCGAGGAGTGGTGCGGCAATGGCCGAACGGCTTACCCCGGCCGAGAACATCACCACGATTTCGCTGTCGCTGATGAGCTTGTGAAGCGTGTAGAGCATCGCGCAGAAAATGGAGATGGGCAGAACGATCACGAGCGTGCTTGGAAGGGCAAGCGAGGTCAGTTCGAAGAAGGTCAGAAGCGTCTGCCCTTGCGTGATGAGCACGTCGAGCATTCGCAACGCCTGGGTCAACCAGATGATTCCAGTCAGAACGATGCTCGCGACGATGAACGGCCCCAGCGCCTGCAGAAATATGTACCGAGACAGGCTTGTCAGCATCAAACTCCGGCTCCCACCGGTCATCCGGGGCCTACGCCCAACGGTACGCGGGCGCGGATACCTCTCTGTGCATCAAGGTGCCCGGCGGTGGAAAGGCGCGGTACGTCTTCCCCTTGGCACCGATTAAGATAGGATACGCGCCGTGTTGCCGGGCAGCGTCAGGATCATGGTTATCCTATTTCACCTCCCGGTAAAAGTGCGTGACGCCGGCGCCGGCGTGCAGCAGATCAGATGAGGCCTGAAATGAATGTAACTTTCGCCGATATTTCGCTTGCCAGGCAGGGAACCCTTGCGGTTCTCGTTACCGAGGGGGCGTCGCTGCGCGGGGTAGCAGCCGACCTCGACGCAAAGCTGGGCGGTGCGTTGAAGCGGGCGATGAAGGCGGCGAACTTTAGCGGCAAGTCAGGCACGGTCCTCGAACTGGTCGGTCCGCAGGGCGTGAGCGCCAGCCGGGTGGTGCTGGCAGGGTTGGGAAAGTCCGGCGATCTCTCGGGGGCGGGGCTTGAAAAGGCTGGCGGTGAGCTCGCCGGCCGTGCCGCGAAAGCAAAGGAATCCTCGCTGTCGATCGTACTCGACGGCATTTCGGCACCCAAGATGCCGGCGGCCGATGCCGCGGCCCATGTCGCTCTCGGGGCAAAACTGCGTTCCTACCGCTTCGACAAATACAAGACAAAGAAGAAGGACGACGACAAGAAAGGTGACCTCAAGTCGCTCACCGTTCTGACGCGCGCGCCCGCAACCGCACGCAAGCAATATGCGCCGCTCGCGAAGGTGGCGGAGGGCATGTTCCTCACGCGAGACCTTGTGAACGAGCCGGCGAACATTCTGCATCCCGGCGAATTCGCCAAGCGCGCCAAGGCTCTGACCAGGCTCGGCGTGAAAGTCGAAGTGCTCGGCGAGGCGCAGATGAAGAAGCTCGGAATGGGCTCGCTTCTTGGTGTGGGCCACGGCTCGGAGCATGAGAGCAAGCTCATCGTGATGCGCTGGTCGGGCGGCAAGCCGGGTGAAAAGCCGGTTGCTTTCGTCGGAAAAGGTGTTTGCTTTGACACGGGCGGTATTTCGCTGAAGCCGGCGGCCAGCATGGAAGACATGAAGGGCGACATGGGCGGCGCGGCCTGCGTCACAGGCCTCATGCATGCGCTTGCCGCACGCAAGGCAAAGGCGAATGTCGTGGGTGTTATCGGCGTGGTGGAAAACATGCCCGATGGCAAGGCGCAAAGGCCGGGTGACATCGTCACTTCCATGTCGGGCCAGACGATCGAGGTCATCAACACGGACGCCGAAGGCCGCCTCGTTCTGGCCGATGCGCTCTGGTACACGCAGGATCGTTTCAAGCCGAAATTCATGATCGATCTCGCGACGCTGACGGGCGCGATCATGATTGCGCTCGGCAAGGAATATGCGGGTCTCTTCTCCAACGATGACAAGCTCTCGAAGCAGCTCTCCGAAGCGGGAGAGGCCGAGGGCGAGAAGGTCTGGCGCATGCCGATGGGCGAAGCCTACGACAAGGCAATCGAATCGCGCTTTGCCGACATGAAGAACGTAGGCGGGCGGGATGGCGGTTCGATCACCGCTGCGCAGTTCCTGCAGCGCTTCGTGAACAAGGTTCCATGGGCGCATCTCGACATCGCCGGCACCGCCATGGCCTCGCCGCAAACGGCGACGAACCAGAGCTGGGGGTCGGGTTGGGGCGTGCGTATTCTCAACCGCCTGGTGGCGGACCACTACGAACACTGAAGGGGCACCCGTGACGGAGGTTCTGTTCTATCATTTGCAGAACGCCCCTCTGGAACGGGTGCTGCCGAAACTGCTGGAACGCTCGCTGGAGCGCGGCTGGAAGGCCGTCGTGAAAGCGGGTGGTCCGGAGCGGCTGGATTCGATCAACAATGTCCTCTGGACCTATAGCGACGACAGCTTTCTGCCGCATGGAACGCGCGAGGACGGCCCCCCGGCGCTCATGCCCGTCTATTTGACGGTCGAGGACGACAATCCGAACGAGGCCAATGTGCTGTTTCTCGTCGACGGAGCGGAGCCGGTGAGCCTCGGCGACTATGAGCGCTGCGTGCTGATGTTCGACGGCAGGGACGAGGCCGCGGTCGCAGCCGCGCGCGAACACTGGAAGACAATCAAGGCCGAAGGTCACGACGCGACCTATTGGCAGCAAAGCAGCGAGGGGCGCTGGGAAAAGAAGGCCTGACGCCATCTGGAAACGCGGCTCTTCGAAAACCGGTGAGCCGTCATACATCCCTGAACGATTGATTTGTTCGTCAGCCGGACCCATCATGCCGCCCGGACAAGGGTGAGCATCAAGGGGGGAGGGCATCATGCCGAAATGGCTTCGTATCGCGCTGGGCGCATTGGCGGTTCTGCTGGTGGTGGCAGCCGCTGGCTATTACTAGTTCGTCGTCGAAAGCACCGTGCCTGCCAATGCTGAATACGAACTCGACATCGGCAAGATTCGCCGCATGGTCGCGGCCGTTCCCGGCGACAAACCCGAGAAGATCGAATTCGAGAACGTCGCCTCGTTCACATTCCCGGCCACTGCCATCGTGGCGGGCGACGGCTGGGCGCAGCGCGACATGCCCGTCTTCTCCTATCGGCTCGTTTACCCCGACAGCAGCGTCATCATCGACACGGCGCTCACCGAGGAGATCGGTGGCGGAAACATTGCCTCCTTCGATAGCGAAGCTTACGCGCGCATGTCGAATGCGATGGAGAGTGCGTCGCTCATCCTCATCACGCATGAACACATGGATCACATCGGCGGCCTTACCGGTCATTCCGATCTGCCTGCTGTCCTGCCGGCAACGCGATTGACGCAGGAGCAGGTCGACCACCCGGAACGAAGCGTGCCGGCAAAGTTTCCCGAAGGCGCGCTGGACGGCTATCAGGCTCTTTCCTACGACCACTATGAGGTCGTGGCGCCGGGCATCGTGCTCATAAAGGCACCGGGCCACTCGCCGGGCAGCCAGATGATTTATGTTCAGATGGCGGACGGAACGGAGGTCCTCTTCATCGGCGACGTTGCCTGGAAGTACCGCAACATCCAGGTCCTGCGCGAACGCGCTCGTCTGGTGACGCAGTTCTTTCTAAGGGAGGATCGCATGGCTGTCTTCGGTCAGCTCAAGGCGCTGAGCGAGCTTGCCGAGGCCGAACCGGAAATCGCGATCGTGCCGGGTCACGATGGTGAGATCGTGGGCAATCTCGTCGAGGCCGGCCTCCTGATAGAGGGGTTCGGCAGCCCGGAATAGGCTGACTGTCACACGAATGTCATCGAAACGTCACGAAGTGCTTCGGCGTGACGGAAGGCGGGGATAAGCGGCCGGCAACCGGCACGGAAAGACCCGCGAAAAAGCGATGGCAAAAAAAGTAATCCCCGGTTTTCGGCGGGAATGGCGGTGGCGATTGATTGTCCGTTAACGGATCAATCCGCCGCCACCGCTTCTTCGTAACTGGAGCTCGCCTCCAGCCAGATATCCTCGGCCCGCGCCAGCGCCTTGAGAGCGTCTGCCCGCTCCTTCGCCGTCGCGGCGGTGGCGGCGGGATCGCCGGCAACTTTGGGATCGCCCAGCTTCGCCGTCAGCGCCTCGACGAGCTTCTGGATGCGTGCAACCTCCTGCTCGGCGGCCTGTGCCTTCTTCTTGAGCGGCGCCATCTGCTCGCGCTTCTGTGCGGCAAGGCGGCGGGCTTCCTTCTTGTCGTTCGACGGACGGGGAGGCGGAGGCGGAGCGTCCGCTTCGACGCCGTCCTCGGCGACCAGCGGTTTGACGCGCCTTGCCGGATCGAGAAGCCACTTGCGGTAGTCGTTGAGATCGCCGTCATAGGGCGCGACGGACCCGTCCGCCACCAGCCAGAGGCGGTCGGCGCAGGTCTCGACCAGATGCCGGTCATGCGAAATCAGGATGAAGGCGCCGTCATATTCGTTGATCGCCATGACGAGCGCTTCGCGGCTGTCGACGTCCAGATGGTTCGTCGGCTCGTCGAGGATGATCATGTGCGGCTTGTGAAAGGTCGCGATGGCGAAGAGAAGACGTGCCTTCTCGCCGCCCGACAGTTTCTCGACCTTCGTATCCGCCTTGTCGGCGCCGAAGCCATAGGAACCGGCGCGGGCGCGCACCTGCGCGATCGTCGCATCCGGCATCAGTTCGCGGAAATGCTCGTAGGGCGTATCGCCCATGTTGAGCTCGTCGAGCTGATGCTGCGCGAAATAGGCGATGCGAAGTTTCTTCGACGCGTATTTGTGGCCGGCAGTAACGTGCAGCCTGTCGCAGAGCAGCTTGGCGAAGGTCGACTTGCCGTTGCCGTTCGCACCGAGCAGCGCAATGCGGTCGTCCTGGTCGATGCGCAGATCGAGATTGCTCAGCACGGGTTTGTCCGGCTCGTAGCCGACACTTGCATGTTCGAGCCGGATGATGGGCGAGGCGAGCGGCTTCTCGGGGACGGGGAAATGGAACGGCAGCACGCGCTCCTGCAGCACATCCGCGATGGGCTCCATCTTGGCGAGCGCCTTCATGCGGCTCTGCGCCTGCCGTGCCTTCGACGCCTTCGCCTTGAAGCGTTCAATGAAGCTTTCCATGTGGCGGCGCGCATCGTCCTGCTTCTTCTTCATGGAGAGCTGAAGCATCAGCTTCTCGCGCCGCGTCCGGTCGAAGCGGTCGTAGTTGCCGCTGTAGAAGGTGAGCTTCTGGTTCTCGAGATGCAGGATGTTCTGAGCCACATTGTTCAGAAGGTCCTTGTCATGGCTGACGATAAGGACCGTGTAGGGGTAGCTCTTCAGATAGTCCTCAAGCCAGATCGTGCCTTCGAGGTCGAGATAGTTGGTCGGCTCGTCGAGAAGCAGCAGGTCGGGCTCGGAGAAGAGAACGGCCGCAAGCGCGACGCGCATCCGCCAGCCGCCGGAGAAGTCGGAGCAGGGCCGGGCTTGTGCCGCCTCGTCGAAGCCAAGGCCTGAAAGAATGGTGGCCGCGCGGGCCGGGGCCGAATGGGCGCCCATATCGGCAAGCCGCGTATGGATTTCGGCGATCCGGTGAGGGTCGGTCGCCGTTTCGGCTTCCGCCAGCAGCGCCGCCCGTTCCGCGTCGGCGGCCAGTACCGTGTCGACCAGCGAGGTCGGCCCCGCCAGCACCTCCTGCCGGACCATGCCCACCCGCCAGCTCTTGGGATAGGAAATACTGCCGCTTTCCGGCCCGTATTCCCCGGTGATGAGCTTCAGCAGGGTGGATTTGCCGGTGCCGTTGCGGCCGACAAAGCCCGTCCGTTGCCCGGGGGGCACGGCGGCGGTGACATGGTCGAGGAGCAGGCGCCCCTCCATTCGGAAGGTCAGATCGTTGATATGCAACATGATGGGCGGGCTTTTAGCACCACCGGTTGCCCGCGTCACCAAGCCCGGCTATAAACCGCGCCAAATCTTCCACCTGCACAATTGGGAAAGCTGAGCATGGCCCTCGAACGGACCTTCTCGATCATCAAGCCGGACGCGACCCGGCGCAACATCACCGGCAAGATCATCGACCGCATCGAAAGTGCGGGCCTCCGGGTCATCGCCTCCAAGCGCCTCCATCTGTCGAAGGCGCAGGCCGAAGGCTTCTACGCGGTCCACAAGGAACGCCCCTTCTTCAACGATCTCGTCTCCTTCATGACGTCCGGCCCGGTCGTGGTCCAGGTGCTTGAAGGCGAGAACGCCATCGCGAAGTACCGCGAAGTGATGGGCGCGACGAACCCGGCCAACGCCGATGCCGGCACGATCCGCAAGGACTTCGCCGAGTCGATCGAGGCAAACTCGGTCCACGGCTCCGACGCGCCGGAGACGGCTGCCGAAGAGATCAAATACTTCTTCAAGGACGAAGAGATCGTCGGCTGATCTCATTACCCGCTGAATTCGGAAAGCCCCACCGGAAACGGCGGGGCTTTTCTGCATTCGGGGCTCCGTATAGGGTCTCCTTTCGTGCCGCTGCGGCGAGGAAACAATGAACGGACTGGCCGACCGACTCCGGGTGTACTACGAGGGCAACTCGGAGGAGGCCCAACGCTTCCGTTACGGTCTGCTGATTTTCGACGTCGTGACGATTCTTTTCATCGTCGCCACTTCGTTTACACCTCGCTCGATTTACGTCGAGATCGCGGACGCGGCGATCGGCGTCCTGATCCTCGCGGATTTCGCCGCCCGGTTCGCGATAGACCGGAATCGATTCAGAAATTTCATCCATCCCGCAAACCTTGCCGACATAGTGGCGATCGTCTCCTTCCTGGCGCCGGTCGTCGGTGAAGGTTTGGGTTTCCTCCGTATCCTGCGAACGGTCAGGCTTCTGCGGACATACAGGACATTGGAACTTTTCCGTCAGGATTTCCGGTTCTTCCGGACGCATGAAGAAGTGATCATCGCGGCGGTCAATCTCTGCGTCTTCATCTTCATCATGACGGGGCTCGTTTACGAGACACAGCGCTACACCAACGAGGACATCGGCAACTACGCGGATGCGCTCTATTTCACTGTGACGGCGCTCACGACGACCGGGTTTGGCGATATCACGCTGCCGGGTACCGGGGGGCGCCTGCTCTCGGTCATCGTCATGATCTTTGGCGTCACGCTTTTCCTGCGTCTCGCACAGGTGCTCTTCCGTCCCAACAAGGTCACGCATGAATGCAAGGTCTGTGGGCTCATGCGTCACGATCCGGATGCCGTGCACTGCAAGCATTGCGGCACGATCATCCACATCGCGACCGAGGGGCAGGGGTAGTCAGGGCCGGATTTCCACCGCAGTTCCATCGGGCACGACACGCCAGACCTCCCGCATTTCTCCGTTCGTCACGGCGATACAACCTGCCGTCCAGTCGACGAGTAAATGCGCTCGCCCAAACCAGCCGAATCCGTTTCGGATACCGTGGATCATGATGTTGCTGCCCGCGCTTTCCCCTCGAGCGTGGGCAGCAGCGCGATCCTTTGCATCCGGATAACTGATCTTCAGCGAGAGATGATAGGCGCTTGCTGGATTGCGCGCCTCGATGCGGTATTTCCCTTCCGGAACCAGCAGATCCCCCTCGCGCCGCTTGGGTGCGAGGCCACCCCGGCCGAGCGAAACGCGATAGCTGCGAATCTCCATGCCATCCGAAAACAGCGTCATCCGATGGGCGCTTTTCTCGATAAGGATGAAATCGGCCGTCGTGCCATCCGGGAGAGGTGGAATCGTGGAGCGATTGACGGTCCACAGCAGAACAAGACAGGCAATGGCGAGGGCGCTCGCGGCAACGGAAATTCCTGCCCGACGCGTCATGCGCACCCCGGCACAAACAATGGTCCCGCCACGGTCTCGCCATCATGGTCGAGCACCACATGTTCGCCGACGACGCGGGCTCGGCCTTCGACCACGAGCTTCAGCGCGAGCGGATAGAGCTTGTGTTCGGCCTCGAGAATACGCTGGCCGAGCGTCTCCGCCGTGTCGCCCGGCAGCACGGGCACGGCGGCCTGTGCGACGATGGGGCCCTCGTCCATTTCAGGCCGCACGAAATGCACCGTGCAACCCGTGATCTTCACGCCCGCGTCGAGCGCCCGCTGATGCACATGCAGGCCCTTGAAGGCGGGCAGCAGGGAGGGGTGGATGTTGAGCTGCCGGTCGCGCCACTTCTCAACGAAACCGTCCGTGAGAATACGCATGAAGCCCGCATTGCAGACGAGTTCGACGCCTGCCTTCGTGAGCGCCCGGTCGAGTTCCGCGTCGAAAGTGTCGCGCGTCGAGAATTCCTTGTGGTCGATGACGAGCGTGGGGATGCCGGCGGCTTCGGCTACCGCCAGTCCACCCGCGCCCGGCCTGTTGGAAATCACGAGCGCGATACGCCCACGAAAGCCCGGCTCCTCGCAGGCCTCGATCAGCGCCTTGAGGTTCGAGCCACGGCCGGAAATGAGAACGCCGATCCTCACGCCTTGCTGCCTAAAGCGCCTTTCACGCTGACGCGGGGTTCACCCGCAGCCGCCTCCGTGAGACGTCCGATGTAGTGGACAGTTTCGCCCGCCTCGGCGAGCGCATCCGCGACCTCGAGCGACTGGTCCTCGCGCACGACCACCACCATGCCGATGCCGCAGTTGAACGTGCGGCCCATCTCACCGTCCTCGAGCCCGCCCAGTTCCATCAGCCAGCGGAAGACCGGCGGCATCGCCCAGGAGGCGCCATCGATCTCGACCGCGACGCCGTCGGGCAGCACACGAGGGATGTTCTCGACGAAACCGCCGCCGGTGATATGCGCCATCGCCTTCACGGCACCTGTCTCGCGGATCGCCTTCAGCATCGCCTTCACATAGATGCGGGTCGGGGCGAGGAGCACTTCGCCGATGCTGGCGCCGTCGCCATGCGGAAAGGGCGCGGAGTAGGAGAGGCGGTTGTCCTCGACGATCCGGCGGACGAGCGAATAGCCGTTGGAATGGAAGCCGGAGGATTCGAGACCGAGCAACACATCGCCCGGCGCGACGTCTCCACGGGGAAGTATCTTGTCGCGCTCGACCGCGCCCACGGCGAAACCCGCGAGGTCGTAATCGCCCTTGGCATACATGCCGGGCATTTCCGCCGTCTCCCCGCCGATCAGCGCGCAGCCTGCCTGACGGCAGCCCTCGGCGATCCCGGCGACGACGTCCCGCGCCACATCCACATGGAGCTTGCCGGTCGCGTAGTAGTCGAGGAAGAAAAGCGGCTCGGCGCCCTGCACCACAAGGTCGTTCACCGACATGGCGACGAGATCGATACCGACCGTATTGTGGATGTCCGCCTCGATGGCGACTTTCAGCTTGGTGCCCACGCCGTCGTTCGCGGCCACGAGAACCGGATCCTTGAAGCCGCAGGCGGCGAGGTCGAAGAGCCCGCCGAAACCGCCGAGCGCCGCATCCGAGCCTGTGCGCCGGGTGGAGGCCGCCAGCGGGCCGA
>JAGUWA010000298.1 GCA_020062605.1 Parvibaculum sp.
ACCCGCCGCCACCTGCTGGCTGTAGCGCTCGCCGGAGTGACGCGCCGCGACATGGCCCGTTTCGTGACCCATCACGGTTGCCAGCTGATCGTCGTTTTCCATCCGCTTGAAGATGCCTTCATAGAAGCCGACCTTGCCGCCGGGCAGCACGAAGGCGTTGGCCTCATCACCCTGGAAGACGGTGTATTCCCACTTCTGGTTCTGCAGGCCCGCTGCCTGCACGATGCGAGGGCCGACCGTCTGCAGGCTGCGGTTCATCGCCTTGTTGGTGGAAACTTTCTGCTTCCTGCGGATTTGATTCCATGCGGAGGCGGAGAGCTGGGTCATCTGCGCTTCCGAGACGATCATCAGCTGCTGTCTTCCCAGGGTCGGATTCTGGACGCAGCCTGCGATGGCCACGATGTATCCGGCGGCCAGGCCCTTCACGAGCTGGCGCCGGTTGAGTTCGACCGGTTCGCGGTCGAGGAACTTGATAGGCGCGTCCATTGATGTCTCCCGTGACGCTTGATGGCTCATTTTAGGACGGGCGAGGGCTTCATGTCAGCGCGGAATGTCAGCGCGGAAGCCGTTCATTAGAATAATTATAAAGAACCTTGCGGAACATTGTTCAGGAACTATATATTTAGGGAAAATCAAACCAAGGAGGTGTGACGTGAAAGTCGATACAGGCATCGCAGCGAATGACAGGAGCGAAATCGCCGAGGGTCTCTCGCGCGTTCTCGCGGACACCTACACGCTCTATCTGAAGACGCACAACTATCACTGGAATGTGACGGGCCCGCAATTCCGCACGCTCCATCTGATGTTCGAGGAGCAGTACCGCGAGCTCTGGGCGGCGACGGACGAGATCGCCGAACGCATCCGCGCCCTGGGTGCGCATGCGCCGGGCACCTATGCGGAATTCAGCAAGCTCTCCTCGCTGCAGGAAGACAACAGCGTGCCGAACGCCGAGCAGATGGTGAAGAATCTCGTGAAGGGTCACGAGCAGGTGACGAAGAGCGCGCGCGATCTCTTCGCGGTCGCGGACGAGGCGAGCGACGAGGTGACGGCGGACCTGATGGTCCAGCGCATGCAAGCCAGCGAGAAGACCGCCTGGATGCTCCGCAGCCTGGTCGAATAAGGCCCGCAACATCCGGTCATCAAATTTGAAACCGAAGCGCCATGATCGCGGCTATAACGCGGTCATGGCGTTTTCCTTTTCTCCTTCCCTTGTGATTTTCGATTGCGACGGCGTACTGGTCGACACCGAGCCGGTGGCGAACCGTGCGCTCGCGCGCGTGCTCGCGGAAGAAGGCTTCCCAATCGCCTATGAGGAGTGCAGGCGGCTTTTCGTCGGCCGCACCATGGATGCGGTGAAAGCGCATGTGGAAGCATCGCTTGGCCGCGCGCTGCGCGAGGATTGGCCGTCCTATATCCGCGACGAGACACTGAAAGCCTTCGAGCAGGGGATCGAGCCCGTTGCCGGGGCGGAGGAAGTGCTGCGCGGTCTCGCGGCGCGCGGCATGCCCTATTGCGTTGCCTCGTCGGGACGGTTCGAGAAGATGCGTTTCACGCTTGGGCGTACCGGTTTGCTGCCGCTGGTCGAGGATGTCCTCTTCAGCGCCGAGGAAGTACGTCACGGCAAACCCGACCCCGATCTCTTCCTCCATGCGGCGGCGCGCATGGGCCATGCGCCGGGAGACTGCCTCGTGATCGAGGACAGTGTGCCCGGAGTACAGGCCGGTGTTGCGGCGGGCATGACGGTGATCGGCTATGCGGGCGATCCGTTGACCGATGCTGATGCGCTCAAAAGCGAAGGCGCCCATGTCGTTTCCGACATGAGCGCCTTGTTCGGTCTGCTGGAGCTTTAGAGAGGCTTACTCTGCCGCCGCCTGATGGCTTTCCTGCGCGGCGAGCCAGCGTTCCGTTTCGAGGGCGGCCATGCAGCCCATGCCGGCTGCCGTCACCGCCTGGCGGTAGACATCGTCGGTGACGTCGCCCGCGGCGAAGACGCCGGGGATGCTGGTCGCCGTCGAGTCCGGCGCGGTGAGGAGGTAGCCGCCGGGTTTGGTCTTGAGCTGGTCCTTGAAAAGTTCGGTTGCGGGCGAATGGCCGATCGCCATGAAGACGCCGTCCGCCTTCAGGTCGCGCGTCTCGCCGGTCTTCACGTTGCGGATGCGCGCGCCGGTAACGCCGAGAGGGTTTTCATCGCCGACAATCTCCTCGATCGCCGAGTCCCAGATCACTTCGATCTTCGGATTGTTGAACAACCGCTCCTGCATGACCTTCTCGGCACGGAACGTGTCGCGGCGGTGGATCACCGTCACCTTGCTGGCGAAGTTCGTGAGGAAGAGCGCTTCCTCGACGGCGGAGTTGCCGCCGCCCACGACCAGAACTTCCTTGCCGCGGTAGAAGAAGCCGTCGCAGGTCGCGCAGGCCGAGACGCCGAAGCCCTGGAACTTCTGTTCCGAGGGAATGCCGAGCCACTTCGCCTGCGCGCCCGTCGCGATGATGAGCGCGTCGCAGGTATAGGCCGTGCCGCTATCGCCCTTGAGTTCGAAGGGATGCTTCTTCAGATCGGCTGAGACGATCGTGTCGGCGATCATCTCGGTGCCCATGTGGCGCGCCTGCGCCTCCATCTGCTCCATGAGCCAGGGACCCTGGATCGCCTCGGCGAAGCCCGGATAATTCTCGACATCGGTGGTGATGGTGAGCTGGCCGCCCGGCTGGATGCCCTGGATGAGCACGGGCTCAAGCATGGCGCGCGCCGCATAGATCGCGGCGGTGTAGCCTGCGGCGCCGGCGCCGATGATGAGAACTTTGGCGTGTTTGGTGTCGGACATGATGCTTCCGTGCGCTTGAGCCGTGGAGAAGGCGGGCCGTGAAAGGGTTGGTCGGGGCGTTTGGCGAGCCCAGCCGACACTATATAGGTGCCGGCCGGGTCCGCCAAAAGAGAGGCTTAGAGCGCCTCGGCGTGCTCGCCCAGATATTTGGCGACGCCCTTGGCGTCTGCCTGCATGCCTTCGTCGCCCTTGTTCCAGCCGGCAGGGCAGACTTCGCCATGCTCTTCGTGGAACTGGAGAGCATCGACCATGCGGAGCGCCTCGTCGGCGTTGCGGCCGAGGGGCAGGTCGTTCACGAGCTGGTGGCGGACGACGCCGTCACGGTCGATGAGGAAGGTGCCGCGCAGGGCCACGCCGTCCTTCTCGATCAGCACGTCATAGTCGCGCGCGATCTGTTTCGTCATGTCGGCCACCATCGGGAACTTCACAGGGCCGAGGCCGCCGTCCTTCGGCGCGGTATTGCGCCAGGCGGCGTGGGTGAACTGGCTGTCGACCGAGACGGCCACGACCTTCACGTTCAATTCCTCGAATTTCGGCACGCGGTTCGAATAGGCGAGGATCTCCGAGGGGCACACGAAGGTGAAATCCAGCGGGTAGAAGAAGACGAGCCCGTAAGAGCCGTTGAGGTACGAGCGGAGGTTGAAATCCTCGACGATTTCGCCATCCGGCAAGACGGCGGCGGCGGTGAAATCGGGGGCCTGCTTGCCTACGAGTACGGCCATTTAGGGAAACTCCTTTGAAACTGTGTGACGAGCCCTGGCAAGGACCCGGGCTTTCCCGTTATTTAGACGCATTCTAAAATATGTTCAAGGGGAAATGCTGCGCTGCGACATATTGTCGGGGCGGGCGCGTGAGGGGATGCACAAGCGTTCCGACGCCTCTCACGATCTAGGGAGATTCGGTGGCCGTTGCCAGATGCGGAAGGACAATTTCGGCGCCCCCCGATGCTTTCTGCGTTGAATATTCCTGCTGGCGATGCTGGCCTTTGACCGAAAACCCGGTTCTCTTGATCGCGCCGCCGGGAGGGCGGGTTTGCTTTTGTGCCGCCGGGCGAGCTTCGGCTAGGTTTCGCGCGCATCCCCAGAGCGACAAGCCAGGAAAGAGGAACACCATGGCCAGGTCGTCATTTGCCGTTGCCATTGGCGCGGCCGCCGTTGCCGGCGCCGCGCTCTTCGTCAACCTTCCGTCTCAGCCGCAGGAGACAAAGCTTACGCAAGCCGACCTTGACATGCTGCTCGATCCGCGGCTCATCGCGCAGGGCCAGTGCGACCGCGGAGGCCGCGAGCGGGCCTCGTTTTTCAAGCCATCCTTCCAGCTGGCGCTGGCGTCGGCCGCCAGGGCGGCCACCACAGCGCAGGACAAGGCGCCGCTCTGGCCCGGTCTCGGCGACAGGACCTTCCCGGTCACGACGGGAAGCGCCGAAGCGCAATCCTATTTCGATCAGGGTTTTGCGCTTCTCTACGGTTTCAATCACTGGGAGGCGATCCGTTCCTTCCAGCAGGCGCAGCGCATCGATCCCGATTGCGCCATGTGTTACTGGGGCGAGGCGAAAGCGCGCGGACCCAACATCAATGCGCCGATGGATGCAGGCGAGGAACATCCCGCGCTCACCGCGATCAAGCGGGCGGTCGCGCTTTCCGGCGATGCCTCCGCGAAGGAGCGGGGGCTGATCGAGGCGCTCGCGCTTCGCTACACGCCGGACGGCGATGTGTCGCGCGCGGAGATCGACAAGCGTTATGCCGAGGCCATGGCGGCTCTTCACGAGCGTTACCCGGACGACCAGGACATTTCCGTGTTCTACGCCGAGGCGCAGATGGACCTGTCGCCCTGGAACTACTGGGAGCGGGACTACCGGACGCCCCAGCCGCACATCGGCGGCGCGATAGAAGCCGTCGAGCAGGTCCTCGCTTCGAATCCGAACCATGCAGGTGCCATCCATCTGCATATTCATCTGATGGAAGCGTCGACCGTGCCCGAGCGGGCGGAGGAGGGCGCCGAGCGCCTTGCCGGATTGATGCCCGGCGCGGGACATCTCGTTCACATGCCGGGGCACATCTTCTTCCGTGTGGGCCGCTATCTCGACTCGCTTGAAACCAATATGCGCGCGGTCGCTGTCGACGAAGACTATCTTGCGAAGACGCAGGGCTCCGACATCTATCGCTACGGCTACTACCCGCACAATGTGCATTTCGTGCTCGTCTCGGCACAAATGGCGGGCGATGCGGAGGGGGCTGTGTCGCAGTTCCGGGTAGCGCTCGTCCGGCATCCGAACAATGCGTGGTCGCTCTACGGATTGATGAAGGCGCAGGAAGCGGCAGGCGAGGCGACGGCGAGCTATAGGGCGGAGCTTCTGCGAAAGGCGGCATTCGATCCCGGTGCGATAACGCGCGACAGCCTGTAGGAAGACGGCGCCACCGCAACATGATTGCGGTGGCGCCTGCCCTCAGAACCCGAACATGTGATCGAGGCAGAAGCTCTTGTCGCCGTTCACGAGACCGTGGAAGCCGAAGAGGCGGCAGGTCGTGTCGCGGATGATGACATAGCCCGCGCCGCCCATCTTCTCGCGGTCCTCGCGCGGGAAGACTTCCGACAGCCGCCAGTGGAACGAACCACCGCAGGCGATCTCGACCTTCGTTTCGGCGACGGGCTTGCCGTCGGCGTCATGCAGGATGAGCAGCGTCGAGCTCTTCGGGTGCCAGTCGGTCGAAGCCGGATAGATCAGGTGGCAGAGCGTGTCGAGCGCACCGTCCTCGAGTGCCGGTCCCGCGACGCGCAGGAAGAGGCGCGTGGTGAGCCCCGGCGGCTTGTTGGTGTAGCTCTGCGGCTCGTCCTTGTAGATCAAGGCGGTGTTGTAGATATGCGCGCCGAAGATCGTCTCCGCGCGGTGCCCGCTCGATTTCTGTTCGAAGCGGCCCAGCGCGTGAAGCCAGCCATTCGCATCGCCGCCCTCGCGGAAGTCGTAGAGGAATTCGACATGGCCATAGCCTGAAGGAAGCTTCAGCGCCTCATCCTTCACCCAGCTCTCGATATCGACCTCGACGCTGTCGCGGCGGGGAATGCGGCCGAGAAATTTCGAGGCGATAACGGTCCCGTTCGCGTCGATCATCTCGGCGCGGATCGGCAGCTCGTGTTCGTCGCGCGCCATCGGCGTCGGAATCATGACGGTCGTGAACTTGTCGCGGGGCAGGATGGGCAGCGGCATGATGTAGCCCTTGCCCATGTGCTTGCCGAGCTTCGCGATCTCCGGGTTCGGCTTCAGGTCGGTACGTTCCACGTTGGCGTGGGCGAGGCGGCGCTGACCGCTATCGCGGATCACCTCGTAGCGCGGGCGCACGAAGTAGCGTCCCGCCACGACCTCGATCTGGTCCGGCCATTTCGCGTCGGGCAGCAGGCTCTTCAGCGGAATGCCGCGCGTGCCGAAGGGCGGAATTTCGTCTTCGTACCAGGAGACATCCTGTGCGCCCATGATGTTGAGCCCGACGGTGCGCGGCGGAATCGGCATCGGATGCGAGTTCTGCACGAAGAGCGTCACCTGCTCGCCGTCCTCGCCGGCGGGCATGCCTGCGTAATAATCGGCCGGCCAGGCGTTCGCGTCGTGACTGCAGGAAAGCGCAAGTCCGTCCTCTCCATACATGTCGAGCGCGTATTTCACGACGTCGTGGCCCTTGATGCGCACGGCGTGGATGAAGAGGGAACCGGTGAAGTCCTCAAGGCCGAAGCGTTCGCGGATTTCGGCGCTGTCCACCGTGAAGGGAGCGCCGGCGATGGGAAGCGTCTCGCGCCACTCGGCAAGCTGATTGCCCTTTTCGTCGAAGAGGCAGAGCCAGAGTTCCGGGTTGTCGGCGCCGTGCAGGCCCCAGTAATTCGCGCTCGCGACGCGGGTGTGGATGCCGTCATGGCTGTTCGCGCCCTTCTTTTCGCGCATGAGCGCGAAATTGGTCGCGAAGTTCATGGGGTCGAGATAGTTCGCCTTGTTGGTCAGCATGTCGTCCGGCAGGCGGATGTCGTCCAGCGTCGCGATGCGCGCGCCGTCAGGGAAGACATGGGCAATCGAGGGGAGGGTCTTGTTCGCATCGAAGGCGAGAACGAGAACGGCCTTTGCGTTCGACTTCTTCATCGCGCTCACGGGCTGCGCCTCGTGGCCGAGGAAGGTCGAGCCCAGATCCTCGACGCGCTGCACGAAATAGCCTGCAACGTCGAGCCGGCCGAGGTCGTAATAGGCGTGGAAATTACCGATGGTGCCGGAAGGATCGTAGACCGCGACGGGCCCCGCCTTGGCGAGGTCGGCGATCAGCGCCTGTCCCTTCGGCGCCGTCAGCGGATGGCCGAGCGCCTTGAAGAGCGTCGCGCCGCCGGCATTGTTGCCCGGCCGCCAGCCGTGGGAGAGGTCGGCGTTCTTGAAAGTCTCGATCTGCAGGGTCATCGCTCTGTCCTCGATACGCTGTTCAGTAGGCACCGGTCGTTTCGCGCGTTGCGCGCGAACCGAACGGATTGAGACGCTTCAGCGTCGAGGTGAAACGGTGACGGCGCTGCTCATGCGCGACGACGTCTTCGTCGCGCACCCAGTTCATCTGGATGGCGCGGCGCTGGCCTTCGAAGGGTTCGTGTCCGTGCCAGGATTTGTCGGAGCGCTTGAAGACCAGGAGCGTGCCGCCATTGGGGGAGACTTCATCGGCCGCGTCGTTGAGATCGGTTGCCGAACGAAGGATGCGCAAGCGCCCGCCACCGGCTTCCCATTCCTGGTTGAGGTAGAGGAGCACGGTGATGATCTTCGACTCGGTGTCGGTGTGAATCTTGCCGTTGTTCCGCGCGCAGTGGCCGCGGATCGTGAACATGCTCGGCCGGCCCGTGAGATCGACGTTGAACTTTTCCTCGATCGCCTTGCGGAACTCCGGCCCGTTCATTTCCTGGAGCAGATTGGCGAAGCTGCCGTGAATGTCGAGTTCGCTCGGCGGGATGGAGCCTGTCGACTCGATATTGGGGAAGTCGGCGATGACGCTGTCGAGCGCCTTGCCCGTCACGAAGGCTGGGACCACGAGATATTCGTAAGGATCCGTTTTCAGCGGCGTCGCGCGCAGTGCTTCAATGTCGATGAGGCTCATGATGCCATTTACCTTCCAGTCGCCCGTCCGGGTTCGTCACTCACAGAGGTATCGTTCCGCGGGCGATCTTGCGGAGATCGGGGCGGAACCCGCAACGTCCCAAATGTCGCGGCATCCAATTGCCGCACCCGATTAACCCTTTTTTGCCTGCGACCTTTGTTTCTCGATGTGCGCCGCGAAGCGAGCCGCGATCGCTTCGGCAATCTCATCGGTAGCATTTAATGGCTCGTACTCCCAGCTTTCAAGCGTGCCCCTGAAAGGCCGCGCCGCGCCGCTCTCGTACATGGCATCGATAAAGCGGCGGAACTTCGGCGATCCACCCTCGAGTTCGATCACGAGGACGGGCTTCCCGGTGAAGGCAGCCTCGCCGACCATGTTGACCGAGTCGCAGGTGACGATGACGGCGTCGGCAAGTCCGAGGAATCCGAAATAAGGGTTTGCGCCGGTGCCGTCCCAAACGACAGCAGGCTTGTCCTTCAGCGTGTCCTTCAAAATGTGCGTTTGCCGCTCGCCGGTGCGGCGCGACGGGGTGACCATCAAGCCCGCGCCCCTGTCC